>JBDTPJ010000015.1:0-43687 GCA_039932755.1 Betaproteobacteria bacterium | reverse complement strand
GGCATCTTGGTGGCCATCACGGTCATGAACTGCACGTTGGCGTCCAGCGGCAGGCTGGCCATGTAGACCACCGAATTGGCGACGTGCGCGACGTCCATCAGCGGCTCGACGGCTACCTGGCCGTTGGCCTGGGGCACACCGGTGGCCATGCGCGCGGCCATTTCCGTGCCGGCATTGCCGATGTCGATCTGGCCGCAGGCGATATCGTACTTGCGCCCATCGAGCGACGTCGATTTGGTCAGCCCGGTAACTGCGTGCTTGGTCGACGTATAGGGCGCGGAATTCGGCCGTGGCGCATGTGCCGAGATCGAGCCGTTGTTGATGATCCGTCCGCCGCGCGGCGTCTGGTCCTTCATCAGCTTGATCGCCTGCTGGGTGCAGAGGAAAACGCCAGTGAGGTTGATGTCGACCACGTTTTTCCATTGGGCGAACGTCAGGTCCTCCATGTTGATCGGCGGAGCCCCAACGCCTGCGTTGTTGAACAGGACATCGAGTCGGCCGAAGACCGCCTTGGTCTTCGCGAACAGCGCTTCCACCGATTCCGGATTGGCGACGTCGGTGGAGATCGCCAGCGCGTTGGCCGTGGTCGCTCCCGCGTCCCGCACGGCCTGGTCCAGGAGCTCCTGCCTGCGACCGGCCAAGGCTACGCGATAGCCCGACTTGAGAAATGCCAGTGCGACCGCGCGTCCGATACCACTGCCCGCGCCGGTGACGATGGCAACCTTGCTGGATTCGCTCATTGCATTCCTTCCGATGTGGAGTCGCTTGTGCAGTCGTGGAGTCTAAGCGAGCGCCTCCACTGCGGCAACCGGGTGGCTAACTGAGCGCACGCGCAAATGTAGCGCCGGATCAGCGCTCGAACTTGACGGATAACACAATCGAAGTCTGTGTCCGCTCAATACCTTCGATGCGACCGATGCCGTCGAGGATGCCGTCGATTTCCTCGGTGCTGCCCGCGTCGACGACCACCTCATAGTCGAACACGCCGGAGAGCGCATAGACGGCGCGTACATGGGGCGATGCATCGAGTTCGCGCACGACGCGCTCCGACAGCTTGGCGTTTACGTTGAGCAAAACGTGCGCGGTGATGCGGTGGCGGGAAAAGGCGTCGCTGACGCGGACCGTGTAGCCGGCAATGATGCCGTCGCGTTCGAGCCGATGAATGCGTTCCTGGACTGTGGTGCGCGCAACTCCCAGCTTGCGGGCCAGCGACGCCGTGGACTCCCGAGCGTTTCGGCGAAGCAGCGCCAGGAGCCGCTGCTGCTCCATCGCGATGGGCCGATGCAATGGGCGATTTGACGGTCTTGTGGGCATTTCGACGGAATTATACCTTCGTATTGCCGATTTGCAGCCTGTATTCCGTCGGGCGCTCGACCTAGAATCGCGGGCATTACCCACGCCACCTTGCGGACACCCACCATGACCAAGCTCATCCTCCTAGGCGCCGGCAAAATCGGCGAGACGATCACCCACTTCCTGCAGGCGTCGGGGGATTACGCGCTGACCGTCGCGGATCAGGACCCGGCACGCCTGGGACCCATGGCAGCGCTTGGCGCCAAGACCGTGCGCTGCGAGTTTGGCGACCCCGCGGCGTTGCGCGAGCTGATCCGCGGCCACGAATTCGTGATAAGCGCCTGTCCGTTCCACCTGACGCCTGCAATCGCCGCCGCCGCGGTCGATGTCGGCGCGCATTATTTCGACCTGACCGAGGACGTCGAGAGCACGCGCCGCGTCAAGGCGCTTGCCACCAATGCCAAGTCCGCGCTGGTGCCGCAGTGCGGTCTCGCGCCCGGCTTCATCTCGATCGTGGCGCACGCGATGGCGGCCAAGTTCGACTCTTTGCGCGACGTGCAGATGCGCGTCGGCGCGCTCCCCGTTTATCCCACCAACGCGCTCAAGTACAACCTGACGTGGAGCACGGACGGCCTGATCAACGAATACTGCAATCCTTGTGAAGCGATCATCGATAGCCGCTTGACGGAAACACTCGCGCTGGAAGAGGTCGAGGCGTTTTCGCTGGACGGCGTCGGATACGAGGCATTCAATACCTCCGGGGGCTTAGGCACGCTGTGCGAGACCCTTGAGGGCAAGGTGGAGAACCTGAACTACAAGACCGTCCGCTATCCCGGCCATCGCGACATCGTGAAAATGCTGATCCGCGACCTGCGCTTAGGTCAGCGCCGGGAAATCCTCAAGAACGTGCTCGAGGAATCGGTGCCCATGACGCACCAGGACGTGGTGCTGGTGTTCGTGACCGTCAGCGGCATGCGCGACGGCCGCCTGACCCAGGAGTCCTACGCCAAGAAAATTTACAGCAAGACGGTCGGCGGCAAGCTGTACTCGGCAATCCAGGTGACGACGGCTGCGGGCATCTGCGCCATGGTGGACATGATGCGCGATGGAACGCTTCCCAGTAAGGGCTTCGTACGGCAGGAAGAGGCGGACCTCACCCAATTCCTTGCCAACCGCTTCGGTCAGCACTACGCCTGATCGCCGCCCCCGGGTGGGCGACCCTCGTGCCGGCCGGAAATGCGTAGGCATGGGGGTTGCTTCATAGGCGCTATTGCCGGGTTCCACGGCGGGCGCGAGGCGCAGGAAACAACCCCTGCCTCTTGTTGACGCTATTGGCTCGGCACCCTGTCAGTGCTACTATGACAATGGCATGAGTGTTGCCTTGCCGGCCGGGAGGCGCGGGGCGTTACCCGCTTCACCGGCATGCATGGAGAGGGCCAATGGACTGCACGATCTGCGGAAAACCGACGTTACTGGGCGCGATGCTGTGCGCGCCCTGCAAAGCCGCGCTCAAGCGTGCCCGCTATGTCACGGTGCAGGAAGACATGCGCCGGCCCTCCGTCATCGACGTGCGCCGAAGTGCGCGCCGCGTGAGCGCGCAAGTCCCCTCGCAGACACCCACCCCTGGACCGGAATCGCCGCTTCCCGTCCCGATTCCGACTGACGCGGCGGCGAATGCCCAACTGGCGCGGCGTATTTTCGGCGGTATTTTCATCCTCGCCGCGGTACTGGGTAGCGCGAGCTACTTCGGCTTGCGGGACTTGAGTGCGCGACCGCAGGAGGTGTCCACCGCGAACGCCACGGTGGTGGATGCGGCGCCGGCCGCCGCAGTTCCCGTGACGGCGCCCGCGCCGATGGCCGCACCCCCTGTTGCCGCACCGACGACGCCGCAGCGCCCGGACGCCGCGGAAATGCCCGTTAACGCGGAGGGCGTCGAGCGGAAACTGCCGTTCACCTCGTCGGCCGCCACGAGTACGGGAAGACGCACGACTTCGCGGAACACAGCGTCTTTTGCGACAACCAGCGGGGACCCACCCGACGCGGTACCCATGCCCGAACCCGAGAAGCCCCAGCCGCTGCCCGCGCCGCCACCTCCACCGGTCCCGGATCGTTGGCAAAACATGCACGACGCGATCGCGCAGTGCGACCGCGAAGGCGTGTTCAGCGGCATCATCTGCGGTCAGAAGGTCCGAATCCAGTATTGCGAAGGCTATTGGGGCAAGGTCGACATTTGTCCCGGGCCGACCGTCAATCCTGAACATTGAACGGCCAGGGCGGCAAAGCCATGCAGCGATCGCGCTAGCCCAAAGCCCGCGTGACCAGGTATCCCGCGGTAGCCGAAACGCCCGTCACTACGGCGCCCCATGCGAGATCGAGCATCGCCAATCCCATCGACCAACCTTTCAGCGTGGCGAGATTGGTCAGGTCGTAGGTGGCGTACGCGAAGAATCCGAACAGTGCGCCGTTGACCAGCGCCTTGCTCCAATTTCCGCTATCCAGCGCCGGCAGCACCGCAAAGATCATCACTCCCACGATGTACAGCGCGTAGAACGCCGCCGCGATCGGCAGGTTCGGCTTGGTGAGCAGCAGCGCGCCGACCTGCGCCTGGTAATAGTCCTTGGCGACGTAGCCCAGCCAAATAAAGTCGAGGCCGCAAAAGACAATGGCGGTGGCAACGTAGGCAACGGCAAGGCGTGTCATTGCAATTCTCCATGGGGTGACGGGCGCGGGTGCCAAATTCGGGCGTCGATCGCGGGTTCGACGCTAGCACAGGGCATCCGCCGCCGACCTACGTCAATCGCCCGGCAGCGACGCTAGAGGCGACCGCACGTCCCTTGCGCAACATTTTCGATGCAATGGTCCGAAATCTCGCAGGATGGACTAAGCTCGCGCCGTTACCCGTCGCTTCCCGCTGTTACCATCACCTTCGACGGAGACCGACATGCGTATTCTGCGGGACCTGTGTCCGGTGTTTCTTGGCCTCGTTTCAGCGACGACGGCGCTGGCGGCGACACCCGTTTACTTCGACGTCTCGCGGGGATCGCATCCGCATGATGTCGCGGCGGCCCCGTTGTCCGGTGGCCCCGTTTATTACACGGCACAGGCGACCGGCAAGCTGGGCATCCTGGATCCTGCGACCGGCAAATACAACGAAGTGCCACTCGGCCCACGCTCGGCACCGCATGGCGTGATCGTCGGACCCGACGGCGCGCCGTGGATTACGGATGGCGGCCAGAACGCCATTGTTCGCGTCGACCCGGCAACGCTGAACGTTCGCGTCTTTCCCCTTCCGGCCAACGCGGGCTACGCCAATCTCAACACACTGACTTTCGACCGCCAGGGCCATGCGTGGTTCACGGGCCAGAGCGGCATCTACGGAAAGCTTGACCCGCGCAATGGTGAAGTCACCGTTTGGCAGGCGCCGCGCGGCAGCGGCCCCTACGGCATTACCACGACACCGGCAGGGGATGTCTACTACGCATCGCTCGCTGGCAACCACATCGCGAAGATTGACCTTGTCAGCGGCGAGGCATCGGTTATCGAGCCGCCCACGCCAAGGCAAGGTGCGCGTCGTGTGTGGTCCGACTCACAGGGCCGCATCTGGGTGAGCTACTGGAACACGGGGCAGGTCGGCCGCTACGATCCGGCCACGCGCGCATGGCGCGAATGGAAGCTTCCCGGCAATGCGCGCACTTATTCTGTGTGGGTCGATGCACGCGATGGCGTGTGGCTAACGGATTGGAGCGTCAACGCGATCATTCGCTTCGATCCCCTTAGCGAAAAATTCGAGCGTTTTGAGTCCAATCGCGCCAATGCTGGTGTCCGGCAAATGTTGGGCCGCGCGGGCGAAGCCTGGGGCGCGGAGTCCGGCACCGACCGGTTGGTCATGGTGCCCGCACCATAAAGCGGGAGGTACGTTCGCGCCCCGTCGTTACAATGCGCATGCGGTAACGGGCGGTGACACCGTCGCGTTCCAACATTCCATCCCAGCCGGAGAAAAGACATTGACGGTATTTCTTGACAGTACTCAATGCAAAACGCTCACAACGATTTTGCTGATGTCACTGGCAGTCGTGGCGACGGGAAGTGCCTGGGGTCAGACACCCGGTGGCAGTCGCGGAGGCGGAGCGCGCGGGAACGAATCGACGCATTCGGGTATCGCCAGTCGACCACCCGCGCCCGAAACGGCCGCGCCCGTCACGCTGATCGCCGCAGTGCAGTTTCGACTTGACTTGCTCGAGGATGACCTGCGCCTGCGGCCCGAGCAGGGCAAGGCATGGACTACCTATCGCGAGCGCGTCCTGAAATTGGCGGAAGACGCCCAACGCACGTCGCGCTCGGCCTTGGGCGGCGACCTGCCCGCTCCCAAAAGGTTGGACCGGCTTGCGGACATTGCCCGTGATCGCCTGACCGCGATCGAGGATATCGTGGATGCGGGAAAGGCGCTTTACGCCACCCTGACCCCGGGGCAGCAAATGGTCGCGGATCGGCGCATGGCCGTACCGATCATGGCTCTCGTCGGCGTGGAACCGAATTCGGCGAACAATCGCAACGACGCGCCGCCCAAGAGCCCCTAGGCGCGCCGGCTGAATCCAGCATGAAATCAACAGGTCCGGAACGAAGTGGCGCGCTGTCCCGAGCTCGACCTTCCGACGGCATTGGAAGAATTTGTGCGCCGAATGAAATTTTCTGCGTGATTTTGCGACTAATCCTGCACATCCCTCGATGTCGACCGTCCTGACAAGGAGTTGCACCGTGTTTAATCAACTTTCACGCCGACCTTCACTGTTCTTGGGGCTGGTATTCCTGGCCATGATGCAATCCAGCGGCGCCGCCGAACGCGCGACCAGCCTTCCAGCGCCAGCCACGGATGTGCCGGCTGCGTCCGCCAAAGGCATGCAAACCGCGGTGTTCGCCGGCGGGTGTTTCTGGGGCGTCGAAGCGGTGTTCCGCCACGTGAATGGTGTCAGCAGCGCCGTCTCGGGCTATGCCGGAGGCGCGACGAAGAATCCTGACTACCATGTGGTCAGTAGCGGCATCACGGGTCATGCCGAAGCAGTGGAAGTCACCTACGACCCGAACAAGGTCTCCTACGGGCAGCTGCTCACGGTCTTCTTTTCCGTCGCGCATGACCCCACGCAGCTCAATCGCCAAGGCCCCGACTCCGGCACGCAATATCGCTCGGCGATCTACACCACCAGCGATGAACAAAAGCGCGTCGCGCAGGCCTATGTCGCGCAGATCGACAAGGCCAAGGCGTTCCCCAAGCCGATTGTCACGGAGATTGCGCCGTTGTCGAAGTTCTACCCTGCCGAGGCCTATCACCAGAACTACCTTGCGCTCCACTCGAACGAGCCGTACATCGTGTTCAACGACCTGCCCAAGTTGTCCAACCTGAAGTCGCAGTTTCCCGCGTTGTATGTGGGCAAATGAGTTGGCAAATGAGCTGCCAGATAAGCGGGCGACAAACTAGCGGCTAGGTCGTTGCGCAAACGAGCGGCGGCGAAATACCGCGCCGCGATTCGCTCGCGGTAGGTAGAATCGGGCCATGGAGCCCACCCGTTGAGCGAAGCAAGGCGACCCTGTCGTCGCTGCGGGGCAATGCTGCCGATGGGCGAGTCCCGTTGCGGCCGTTGTGGTTCCCGTGTCACCGGCGACGCGCATGATGACGCAATGGCTTCGATCTTTCTCGACACCATTCATTTGCCCGACGGCGCACTCGACGACACGTTGCAAACACGCGTACGTCCAGCCTTGGCTGTGCTCTTTCGCGTCGCCGTCGGTCCCGCGGCCGATTACTATGCGCCGCGATTCCTGAAATACGAGCAGGCAGGTCACAGTGGGCCGGGGTGGCATTGGCCTTCATTCGTGTGGCCGAGCATCTGGGCCTTTTACCGCAAGTTGTGGCTCGCCGGGCTTGCATTTGCGTTATTGCCGTTGGCGGGGGCGTTTGCATTCGTCATGCTGGCGCAGCGCATCGACAATGCTTCGGTGCCGATGCTGTTGGGTGCGGCCGTCGCGATCTGGCTTCTGCCGGGAATCATTTCCGCGCTGCTTGCCAACTCCTTGCTCTACCGCCGTGTCCGGCGCATGGTGCGGCAGGCCGAGGAGGGCACGCGCAGTCCCGCGCAGGTGGCGAGCCTGCTCGCTTCCGCCAAACCCACGTCACTGCTCGCCGCCCTTGCATTGGGCGGCAGCGCGATCCTGATGTCGGGAATCGTGGCAGCGCCGAGTGTGCGGGGCGCGTGGTTCGAGCATGAAGTACGAGTCCAGATCGCGGCAGCCCTGGCAAGCGTCCAACCGTTCCAGCAACAGGTCGAGCAAAGCTGGAATCGCTTCCGCGCCATTCCGGTTAACCTCGATGTGGACGCGCTGCGCCTTCAGGCGGCCGCCGCCGTGCTCGCCGAGGTCAGCTTCCGACCTGCCAACGGTCGCTTGCGACTTGGGCTGGGGGCATCGATCCCGTCACTCGTCGGCCGCTCCATCCTTCTGGCTCCATCGGTGGACTCGCTGGAACGCATCCAGTGGACATGCATTCCGATCGATATTCCGGCGAAATTCCTTCCCAAGGAATGTCAGGATCGCTGATTTCCGCGCTGATGTCCGGAAACATTCCGGTGTGTCGGTGCGCATTTGCGCACAATTGCGCTTAACTGCGTTAGCTCCTTTGCGTACATGCGTTTGCGTTCAAGGTTTTCTCCACACGCTGGCCAGCCAGGGCTGCTGGTCGCGCGGAAGGCCCTCGGGACGAAAGTAGTGGGACAGTTCGGCGAATCCCGCCTGCGTCAGGTATCTGCGCCAATTTTCCAGGCTGTGATAGGTCCCGTAGCGCCCCTTGAGCCAGCCTTCGTCATTATTGCCGCGCGGATTGGAGCTGAACAGCACGCCGCGCGGCTTGAGCGTTGCCCTTAATTCCAGCAACACACGCGGCAGTTCCCGCGTCGGAACATGGAACAGCGCAGCATTGGCGAACACGCCGTCGAAACGATCGACCGGCAGATTGAGTCTCAGGAAATCCTGTTCCAGCACAGCGCAGCCGCTATAGGCGCGGGCCATCGCCGCAAATGGGGCCGAGCCGTCGAGTCCGACCGGCGCGTGGCCCAGGTCGGCAAAGGTCTTGAGGTCGCGGCCGGGGCCGCAGCCCACGTCCAGGATCGCGAACGGCGGTGTGCCCTCGATGGCCTGTAGCAAGGCATCGATGTTCTGGCGAACGTCATGGTCGCGCGTGCCTTCCCAGAATTGTGCCGCGCGCTGACTGTAATGTTCCAGCGTGATGCGCGAGACTTCGACTAAGTCCGGCGAGGGGGGCGATGAGTTGGACACGTGCGGTGCGCGCCGGTCAATCGACAACGCGGCCGCGCGAGGCCTTGACCTGGCCGCGCTTGACCTTGCTGTCCACGCGCCGGCGCTGGGAACCGCGCGTGGGCTTGGTGGCCTTGCGCGGCCGTACGACCGTTGCCGCCGCATCGACCAATTCCTGCAGCCGGGCAAGCGCGTCATCGCGATTCTGGTCCTGGCTGCGATAACGCTGGGCCTTGAGGATCGCCACGCCATCCGCAGTGATGCGGGAATCGCGGCGGGCCATGAGCCGCCGCTTGACCTCGGTCGGCAATGACGACGCGGGAATGTCGAAGCGCAAGTGCACGGCAGAGGAGACTTTGTTCACATTCTGGCCGCCAGCACCCTGCGCGCGAATGGCAGTCCACTCGATTTCGGCGGGATTGATGACGATCATGGGCAGGAACATCGAGCATTCGGGGGAGCGGCACGATTATCCTCCAACCGGGCGCGCGCGACCTGAATGCGGTGTTCCGCGCGGGCCGACAATGCAAATCCGTTAAAATCGTCGTTTCTTCTCATCGCTTTCACGAAAGTCACCAATGCGTGTTTTCAATTTCAGCGCGGGTCCGGCAGTCCTGCCCGAGCCCGTATTGCAGCAGGCAGCCGCGGAAATGCTCGACTGGCATGGCAGCGGCATGTCCGTGATGGAAATGAGCCATCGTGGCAAGGAATTCATCAGCATCGCCGACAAGGCCGAGGAGAACCTGCGTACGCTACTGGCCATCCCGGCCAACTACAAGGTGCTGTTCTTGCAAGGAGGCGCGATTGCCGAAAATGCCATCGTTCCGATGAACATGCTGCTGGGCCGCACGACTGCGGATTACGTGAACACCGGTGAGTGGTCGAAGAAGTCAATCAAGGAGGCGAAGAAGTACTGCACCGTTCATATCGCGGCGTCCTCCGAGGACAAGGACTTCACTTACGTTCCTGCGCAGAGCGGGTGGAAGATGAGCGCCGACCCGGCCTACGTGCACGTCTGCACCAACGAGACGATTGCGGGAGTCGAATATCCGTGGACGCCCGACACCGGTGATGTACCGCTGGTCGCAGACATGTCGTCGCACATTCTGTCGCGGCCCGTCGCCGTGGCGAAGTACGGCGTGATCTATGGCGGCGCGCAAAAGAACATGGGCCCGGCCGGACTGACGCTGGTCATCGTGCGCGACGATCTGCTCGACCGGGCATTGCCGATCACGCCTTCGGCTTTCCACTGGAAGGAGCAGGCGGCGGCGGATTCAATGGTTAACACGCCGGCGACGTATGCCATCTACATCGCCGGCCTGGTATTCGAATGGTTGCTGGCGCAGGGGGGGCTGGCCGCCATCGAGAGAAAGAATATCGAGAAATCGGCGTTGCTCTACGATTACCTAGACCAGACCTTGTTCTACCGCAATGCGGTGCGTCGCGAAGATCGCTCGCGCATGAACGTCACCTTTCGCCTTGCCGACGAAGCGCAGGATGAGGCCTTTCTCAAGGGTGCGTCACAGCGCGGGATGGTGCAACTAAAAGGCCATCGCGCGGTGGGCGGCATGCGCGCCTCCATCTACAACGCGATGCCGCTGGCGGGCGTGCAGGCCCTGGTTTCGTACATGCGCGAATTCGAGCAGTCCCATGGCTGACGTCTACCGCATCCTCACACTCAACCAGATTTCGAGCCACGGGCTGCATCGCTTTCCTGCGGTTCGGTACACGGTCGGCAAGACGGTCGACAATCCCGACGCCATTCTGGTGCGGTCGCAGGACATGCACGCTATGGCGATTCCGGCAAGCGTTCGCGCGATCGGGCGCGCGGGTGCGGGCACCAACAACATTCCGGTGGGTACGATGTCGCAGCGCGGGGTACCGGTTTTCAATGCGCCAGGGGCCAACGCCAATGCGGTGCGGGAACTGGTGCTCGCCGCGTTGCTGCTGGCGGCGCGCAACGTGATTCCCGCACTCAACTACGTGGCCGGCCTGGATGCCGCGGCAAAGGAACTGGAGAAGCAGGTCGAAGATGGAAAAAAACAGTTTGCCGGCGTCGAGCTGCCACATCGCACACTCGGCATCATCGGTCTCGGCGCCATCGGCAGCCTGGTGGCGGACACGGCGATCAAGCTGGGCATGAAGGTGATCGGCTTCGATCCGGAAATCACCGTGGACGCGGCATGGCGCCTGCCCGCAAGCGTGCGCCGAGCGCACAGTATCGAGGAGGTCCTGAAGGTGGCCGACTTCGTCACGCTGCACGTGCCGCTGTTGCCGGTGACGCGCAACCTGATCGACGAAAAGCGGCTCACAGTGATGAAACCGGGTGCCGTGCTGCTCAACTTTGCGCGCGATGCGCTCGTCGATGACGCTGCGGTCGTGGCGGCGCTGCGCACGCGCCGGCTCAAGTATTACCTGTGCGATTTTCCGGGTGCGGGCCTGCTGCATGAACCGGGTGTCGTGGCGCTGCCCCACCTCGGGGCCTCGACCGAGGAGGCCGAGGAGAACTGCGCCGTGATGGTGGTCGATCAGGTGCGCGAATACCTGGAGCAGGGCGCCATCATCAACGCAGTGAATTTTCCAAATGTCGAGATGGCGCGTGAGTCGCCCTATCGGATGGGCATCGCCAACGCCAATGTCCCCAACATGCTGGGCCAGATCTCGACCGCCATGGCCCATGCCGGCCTCAACATCCACAACATGGTGAACAAGTCGCGCGGAGAAATGGCCTACACGCTGGTCGATGTCGACAGCCCGATCCAGCCGGCGGCGATCGATGGCATCGCGGCCATTGCGGGCGTGTTGTCCGTGCGCGCGATCCCGGTGGTGGATTTGGACTAGCTTCGGTCAGGATATCGCGGGTATCCCGACGATGTTGCTAATTTGACTTGAGCTTGACGCGCATCACCTTCTTGTCGTACTCCGCTTCCGTTTGCATGGTGATTTCCGCGCCATTGGCGGCATAGACCCGACCACCGCTATTGCGGCAGATGCTGCGCTCGTACTGGCACGGTCCCATCTCGGGATTCTTCGCGCACAGCGCGCCGACCTTGGGGGCGAATTCTATGGCCGTGGTCTGGCGCATCCCATCCTTGTCCGATACGCAAACATAGAGGGCGTCGGGCGGGATGACGACGCCCAGCGCCGCGGCGGCAGTGGGAGGAGGTGCCGGAGGCGAAGGTGGTAACGCTATCTCGGGCGGCTCGGGCACCGCGCGCCGCACCACAGCGGGCCCGGTCGCTTCATTGGCCGACACACCCGGAGGAGTAAGCGGAACCGGCGTCGTGTCCACCGGCGCAGGCGAGCAGGCCGCCAAGAAGGCAGCCGCGATGGCAGGGAAATATACGCGCGACATGGAGACAGATTACCGCGTTCCGGTCGTGCGTGGCATTGGGGCATACTTGCCATTGGTCCGCTGACCTTTCGGAGCCCCATGCATACCGTCGTTTTTCTCGATCGATCGAGTCTCGGCGCCAACGTGCGCGCGCCGGGCTTTGCGCATTCGTGGCGGGATCACGACCGCACCGCCGCCGCCGAGGTCGTCAACCGGCTGGCGGGCGCCACGATCGCCGTCAGCAACAAGGTGCCGCTGCGCGAGGCCGCGCTGGCGCATCTGCCGCAGTTGCGCATGATTGCCGTGGCCGCGACAGGCACCGACATCGTCGATCTTGCCGCGTGCCGCGCGCGGGGCATCGTGGTGTCCAACATCCGCAACTACGCCACGGCGTCGCTTCCGGAGCACGTGTTCGCGCTGGCCCTGGCCCTGCGGCGCAACCTGATCGGCTACCGCAATGACGTGGAGCACGGGTTGTGGCAGCGCGCCGATACGTTCTGCCTGTTGACCTATCCCATAGGCGATCTGGCGGGCAGCACGCTGGGCCTGATCGGCTTTGGCGCCTTGGGAAGATCGGTCGCCAAACTCGGCCTGGCCTTCGGGATGCAGGTCATTGCCTACGATCCCATGCCGCAAGCGATGCCCGAGGTGCGGATGACCGATGTGGACGACATCTTGCGCCGCAGCGACATCGTGTCCCTGCATCTGCCGCTGACCGAGGAAACGCGCAACTTGATCGGACGAGAGGAACTCGCGCGCATGAAGCCCGGTGCGCTGCTCATCAACACGGCCCGCGGCGGGTTGGTCGACGAACACGCGCTGGCGGACGCGTTGCGTGCAGGCACCATCGGCGGTGCCGGATTTGATGTCCTCACCATGGAACCGCCCCCTGACGACAACCCCCTCCTGCAGCTGCGCCAGTCCAATTTCATTCTGACCCCGCACGTCGCGTGGGCGAGCGCGCAGGCGATGCAGGCCCTCGCGGATCAGCTGGTCGACAACATCGAGGCTTTTGTCGCTGGCGCACCGGTCAACGTCGTGACCTAGTCGCGCGCAATCCTGCCGTGCGGGTCATGTAGTTCACCTGCAGCGTAGTTCGAACTGTGGTGTCCCGGGCCGCGGATTGCGCCCATGGGCCGACCGTTGCGCCGCGTGGATCAATAGCGTGGCATCGGTGCCATCGGCAGCGGCGCCGCGGAAACGCAAGGTCCGGCGACCACGAAGCTGTCCGACGACATCACGGCCTTTTCGCCATCGAGGTAGAGCGTAGTCCCACCGTTAGTGTATTTTTCCTGCGCCGCGCTTTCGGCGCGGTTCAAGGCCGTGGTCTTGCCATCGTACCGGACCGAAGCCGACCGCGCGTCGGGTGCACGCATGACGGTCATGGTTGTGTTTTTCTGGCAGACATAGGTGATTTCCGACGGAAGTACCGTCACCATCGGCTCCACAACCACGCAGGCGGACAGCCCAAGTGCACACAGGCCCATGGTTGTCCGAAAGTTCCACCCATCCCGTACTTGCGCTACGGGCTCCCGTGTCGCGCACAAAAAACCGCACTCGTTCATGAGTTTCTCAAGTTTGAAATGACCGCAAATGGGCTGGTCATGCGCCAAAGTTTACAACGCCGACGCCAAACAGCATGCGGTGGAAGGTCATCACGCCAAGCGCGACCGCGATGCCGCCGACAATCGCCATGACATCGAATTTGACCTCGGGCATGAACGTCTTCGTCGCGTTGCGGCTGCTGGCGCAAACAAGGTCCATCACCGCGTAGGCCAGGAAGCCTCCAAAGAGCACGGTGCCCCGCAGGTCGCCGTTGGCAAGAAGGTGCACACTCGACCAGATCAGCAAGCCCAACAGCATCGGATGCTTCAGTGCCTTGCGCAGGTGGCCGCGCATGTTGGCTGCGGCAAACAGGATGAACGCCAGCGTCATGGCCAGCGGCGCGATCGCTATGGCCACGGGGAAGGGCGCGAAGACGCGCTCAGTCGCCGGCGCGCGGCCGAAGCCCATGACAATGAGCACTAGGCCTACCGCGGAAATGAGCGAGAACGCGCCCTTGTAGCCTCCTTCGCCCAGACGCGCTGCGAGCGCGCGTCGCAATGAAGGGAATAGGGGTACCAGATGGATTCCGAGAAATACGGCCAGGCCGACGACCAGCAATGTCATGGTGTGCTCCGGAGTGGACCGATCGTCATGGTAGCGCGGATCACGCGCGCTACGCGGAAACGTCCTCAGCCTGCGCAAAGTTGGGCAGAATACGGATGTTGAGATCCGACTGAAGGAAAATTCGCATGGATGTTCGGGCAGCAGTGGCACATGCGGCGGGCGCGCCGCTGGTCATAGAAACGGTTCAACTCGACGGGCCGAAGGCCGGTGAAGTCCTGATCGAGATCAAGGCCAGTGGCATTTGCCATACGGACGAATTCACGCGCTCGGGCGCCGATCCCGAGGGGCTCTTCCCCGCCATCCTGGGACACGAAGGCGCCGGCATCGTTGTCGACGTCGGGCCCGGTGTCACGACACTGCGTCGTGGCGATCACGTCATTCCGCTCTACATGCCGGAATGCAGGCAGTGCAAATCCTGCCTGTCGCGCAAGACCAACCTGTGCACGGCCATCCGCGCCACACAGGGCAAGGGCATGATGCCCGACGGCACGAGCCGCTTTTCGCTGAACCGAAAGCCGCTGCATCACTACATGGGGTGTTCGACGTTCGCCAACTTCACGGTGATGCCGGAAATTGCAGTGGCGAAAATCCGCGAGGACGCGCCGTTCGACAAGGTCTGCTACATCGGTTGCGGCGTGACCACGGGCTTGGGGGCGGTGATCAACACGGCCAAGGTCGAGCCGGGCGCCAATGTCGTAGTCTTCGGCCTGGGCGGCATCGGGCTCAACGTGGTGCAGGGCGCGCGCATGGTGGGTGCAAACATGATCGTCGGTGTGGACACCAATCCGGCGCGCGAGGCGCTCGCGCGCCAATTCGGCATGACCCATTTCGTCAATCCCAGGGAGATCAAGGGTGACGTGGTGCCGCACCTGGTCGAACTCACGGGCGGCGGCGCGGACTATAGCTTCGAGTGCATCGGCAACGTCGATGTCATGCGCCAGGCGCTGGAGTGTTGCCACCGCGGCTGGGGCACGTCCGTGGTCATCGGTGTCGCTGGCGCCGGGCAGGAGATAAAGACCCGTCCGTTCCAACTCGTTACCGGTCGCACGTGGAAGGGCACGGCGTTCGGCGGGGCGCGCGGACGCACGGAAGTTCCCCGCATCGTCGACTGGTACATGGAGGGCAAGATCAACATCGATGACCTGATTACTCACCAGATGCCGCTCGAGCGTATCAACGAGGGCTTCGACCTCATGCTGGCAGGCAAGTCCATCCGATCCGTGGTGGTCTACTAACGAACGCAAACATGAATTGCAAAGACTCATGAAGTACAAAGACTATTACTCAACCTTGGGCGTCGAGCGCAGCGCCACGCCGGACGACATCAAGAAAGCCTACCGCAAGCTCGCGCGAAAATTCCATCCCGACGTGTCGAAGGAGAAGGACGCCGAGGAGAAATTCAAGGCGATGGCGGAGGCCTATGAAACGTTGAAGGATCCGGAAAAGAAGACGGCGTACGATCAACTGGGTAGCCATGCGCCGGGGCAGGATTTCCGGCCGCCGCCGGACTGGGAGCGGTCTTTCACGCATGGACAATCCACGTTCGACGATGTCGATCTCGCCGATCTTTTCGCCGGCTTGGGCGGCCGGGGCGGGTTTCGCCGGCGCGCCGATTCCGCTGCACCCATTCCCGGTCAAAACTACGAGGCGGGCGTGCAGATCACTTTCGACCAGGCCTTCCACGGCACCGAGATCCAGATGGACCTGAGCATGCCGGAATACGATGAGAACGGTGTGGCGCACCGTGTGCCTCGGGTCGTGACGGTGCGCATTCCGCGCGGTGTGACGGATGGCCAGAAGTTGAGAGTGCCGGGCAAAGGTGGCAAGGGTTTGCGCGGAGGTCGGGCGGGCGATCTTTATCTCGACATCGCCGTAACGGCGCACCCTTTGTTTCGCGTAGATGGGCGCGACTTGTTCGTCGACCTGCCGCTGGCGCCGTGGGAAGCCGTTCTGGGCACCAGCGTGCAATTGCCGACGCCCGCGGGGACGGTGAGTCTGAAGGTGCCGGCGGGCACCAAGGCGGGACAACAACTGCGCCTGACTGGTCGCGGAATGGCGCGGCCCCAGGGTGTCGCCGGGAATCTTTACGCGATCGTGCAGATCGTGGTCCCCACGGTGCTGGATGATGCCCAGCGGGCGTTATTCACCCAGCTCGCGGAAGCGTCAACCTTCAATCCCCGGGCTCATTTCGAGCGGGAGGCGAGCCATGCAGATTGAAATTTCGGAAGCGGTGTCATTGGACGAACGCGGTGTCCTGACGCTGGAGCAGCTGGTCGAGCTGTCGGACCTGCCCGAGAGTGAGTTGCGCGCGCTCGTGGACTATGGTGCGTTGGCGCCCATCGATCCGGGTGCCGAACGCTGGACGTTCACGACGTCGTGGATTGTCGTTGCGCGGACGGCCAGCCGACTGCGCCGCGACTTCGAGCTCGACGCGCACAGCCTGTCAGTCGTACTGCAATACGTGCAGCGCATCGATACCTTAGAGGCCGAATTGCGGGCCTTGCGCGCGCAGCTGGGCTAGCGGGCCGCGCCTAATACGCGCCCGACTTGGCCTTGGCCGCAGGTGCCGGCGCAGCTGCTGCCGGTGCTGCGCGCGCGGGCGCGCGACTGGACATCGGCATGGCCTCCTTGATTGGCGTCGCGCTCGCGGGCATCCCGCCGACCACGTCTTCCATCCGCACGTCCGTGTTGCCTCCCACGCCGGTCAAAAACACAACGGTCGGACAGGCATAGACGTCGCCAAACGTCAGGTGCTCGCCGCGGGCGCGCAGGGCATCGCGTGCCGGCGTGCCGGCGCTGCTCATGTCCAACGGGGGATAGGTGTCCTGGTAGATGACATTTTCGCTGCGATCGTAGACGACGTAGCAGATCACGGCTTGCGCAGGGTTTGTTGCGACGACCGCTACTCCGCTCGCAAGGATCAATCCTAAAAGTGATGGCCGCATGGGCGTCTCCGGTTGAATGCCCCTATCCTAGGCCCGCATCCGCGCAAATTCAACTGCGACACTATCCGGGTCTTGACTTTCGTCCGGGCGCAAGCGCCCAATACCCGAATTGCACGTGCTCGCTTGCCCGTGCTCACGCGGAGGTGGCCATGCCCATACGTTCGCTGCGCTCCATCGTGGCGTCGCAAACCCCGATTACGGTGGCCAAGACGGTCACGGTAACCGAGGCGGCGCGGACGATGAAGTTGCATAACATCGGGGCCCTGCTAGTGGTCGATGGGGTTCGGCTCTGCGGCATTTTCACTGAACGAGACGCGCTTTTTCGCGTGCTGGCAGAGGGTCGCGATCCGGCAACCACACACCTGGAGCTGGTGATGACACTGCAGCCGCAGACCATTCATCCGGATAAGCCGTTCCTTCAGGCGCTGCGAGTAATGCACATAGGGCGCTTCCGTCACCTTCCGGTGGTGGAGGATGGCCGTCCCCTGGGGATGGTGTCCTCGCGCGACGCGCTGGACGAGGACCTGTACGAATTGCGCGTCAATCTCG
This sequence comes from Betaproteobacteria bacterium, assembly GCA_039932755.1. Classification (GTDB taxonomy): domain Bacteria; phylum Pseudomonadota; class Gammaproteobacteria; order Burkholderiales; family Casimicrobiaceae; genus VBCG01. Next base: position 26,095 of record JBDTPJ010000015.1, on the reverse strand, counting down.
ACCAGCGCGAGGACATGCTGGAGTAGCGGGACGGGATAGCGGGACCAAGCAGCGGTCGAAACGATGAAGCCGCGCGGATCGGCTACATGATCCGGTTGAACCACAGCATCGACAGCAGCGCGGAAAGGAACGCAAGGACGGCTGCAGCCGCCGCGAACAGCGCGGTGATTTCTGTTTCCTTCTGCTCGAAGAAAATCCGCGTGTTGAGGTTCTGGTAGATCTTCTGCAGGTCGGCGGCGGTGCCCGCGTAAAAGTATTCCGCGCGGGTGAGGTTGGCGATCGTCTTCAACGATTCCTCGTCCAGTCGCACCCGCATCGACCAGCCTTCGGCGCCGATGATTTCGCCGCCCTGGGTCCCGATGCCCACGGTGTAGACGCGCACGCCGCGGTCGGCGGCCATGCGCGCGGATTCGATAGGATCCGGCCCGGTCGTGGTCTGGCCGTCGGTCAACAGTATGATCGCCGCGCCGGTGTACGAACCCGGTGCCACCGGCTTGGGCGGCGGCTTGTCCGCCTTCCTTTCGGCATCGAGCGGCGCCGCGCGCTTGGCGTCGCCGCGCGGGTTGAATGAGCGCAGGTCGAACTCCACGTCCGGAAAGATCGTCTTGAGCGAGACCAGGATGCCGCTGCCCACCGCCGTGCCCCGCTGAAGGCTGAAGCGTTCGATGGCACCCAAAAGGTCCTCGCGGCTATGGGTCGGGGACTGGACCACGGACGCGGTCGCGGCAAAGGATACGATGCCGATCTGCGTCGTCTTGGGCTGCTCAGCGATGAATGCGCGTGCTGCTTCCTGCGCCGCGACCATGCGGCTGGGCTTGACGTCCGTCGCGCGCATGCTGCCCGAGACATCCATCGCCAGGATCACCGTCTCGTGCTGCGAAGGCAGCGTGACGACCGCCGATGGCCGCGCAATCGCGAGCAGCATCACGATCAGCGATAGCAAGAAGAGGAGCGGGGGAATATGTCGCCGAAAACGCTGTCCAGGCCCCAACGCTTCCCGGATGAGGCTCAAGCTCGCATACCGCAGCGCCGCCTTTTTCTTGCGCCGGAGCAGCCATAGGTAAAAGCCGGCGAGCGCCGGGACCAGCAACAGCAACCACAACAAGTGGGGCCAGGCAAAGACCATCAGGCTGCCCCGAGATGTCCGGGCAGGCTACCGCCGCCAGCCAGCTGCCCACGCCGCTTGCGCAAGTCGGCAAAGCGCATGATCGCGTCGACCAGGTTGTCGTCGGTGGCAAGCTCGAGCGCGTCCACGCCGGCGGCGCGAAACGCGGCGCGCATTTCGGCTTCGCGCTTGTTCGCCGCGGCCGCAAAGCGGCGGCGAAATCCGCGGTCATGCGTGTCGACGAAAAGCTGCTCGCCCGTTTCGGCATCCTGGATGACCAGCAATCCCATGTCGGGCAATTCCATTTCCAACGGATCGTAGAGACGTACGGCAACCACGTCGTGGCGTTGCGCGAGGCGGGCCAAGGGTTCGGTCCAGCCGGGCGCGCTGATGAAGTCGGAAACGACGAACAGCAACGAGCGTCGCGGCGCCATGCGGCCGGCGGTCAGCAGCAGTTCGCGCAGGTTTGTTTCGCCGGTTTGCGCCGGTGCGACGCGGGTGAGCATCCGGTGCAGCAGGTGCAGCACATGCAGTCGGCCGGATCGCGCCGGGATCACCGTGTCGACCTCGTTGCCGTAGAACATGGCGCCGACCCGGTTGCCATGCCGGGTGAGGATACGGGCCAGCACCGTGACAAATTCCGTCGACACGTTGCGCTTGCGCATCTGCTTGGATCCAAAGTCGACCGAGGCACTCAAGTCCAGCACGAACCACGCCGCGACTTCGCGCTCCTCGTGATACTCGCGCACGTAGGGGGTCTGCAGGCGCGCGGTGACGTTCCAGTCGATGTGGCGAACGTCGTCGTGATAGACGTATTCGCGCAAGTCAGCCAGGTCCAGGCCCTGTCCGCGAAACAGCGTGCGATAGTCCCCCTGCAATGCGCCGTCCAGGCGCCGCATCACAGTCCACTCCAGTCGGCGCAGGATGGCTTCAGGCGTCGCTGCGGGCGCTGGTGTCGACATGGATATGGCTTTCCAGCGGCTTTTCAGGGCGGGGGACGTGCTGCAGTATGCGCAGGATCAGCGCATCGGCAGTGACGGCATCGGCCAGCGCCTCGTAGGACAGGGAAAGGCGGTGGCGCAACACGTCGGGGGCCAGGTCGGACACGTCCTCGGGCATCACATAGCTGCGCCCGCGCAGGAACGCCAGCGCGCGCGCCGCTTCGACCAGGTGAATGCTCGCCCGCGGGCTGGCGCCATAGGTCACGTACTTCGCCATGTCGGGAATGCCGAAGCGCTCCGGATTGCGCGTGGCCGCCGTCAGCCGAACCGCATAACGCATGAGCGAAGGGTCGACGTAACCGGTGCGGCATTCGCGCTGCAATGCCGCCAGCTCGTCGGTCGTGGCAACGGCGGCAACTTCCTGCGGGGCACCGGTAACCCGCTGGACGATGACGAACTCTTCCTCTTCGCTTGGGTAGCCGACCAGTATTTTCATCATGAACCGGTCGACCTGGGCTTCAGGCAGCGGATACGTGCCTTCGGTCTCGATCGGATTCTGCGTCGCCATGACCAGGAAGGGTTCCGGGACCTTGTGTGTCGTCCCGGCGATCGTGACCTGGTATTCCTGCATGACTTCGAGCAGCGCACTCTGAACCTTGGCAGGCGCGCGATTGATTTCGTCGGCGAGCAGCAAGTGGGTGAACACTGGACCCAACGAGGTATTGAACTCGCCGGTTTTCTGATTGTAGATGCGCGTGCCGACCAGGTCGGCGGGCACCAGATCGGGCGTGAACTGGATGCGCTTGAACGTGCCGCGGATGGTTCGGGCGAGCGTCTTCACGGTCAGGGTCTTGGCCAGTCCCGGCACCCCCTCGACCAGCAGGTGCCCCTGCGCGAGCATCGCCACCATGACCCGTTCCAGGAAGTGGTCCTGGCCGACCACCACGCGTTTCACTTCGTAGAGGATCCGCTCCATCAGCGGCGTCACATCGGTGCGAGCGGCGGGTGCATCGTTCATTCGCGGGTTCCCAAGGGTGGTGCCGGTTCAGAAGGGCCGGATCAAAACGGTGACAGGCCGAAGGCCGCGGCCGCGTTTTCAATCGGCACCGCAAAGCCGATGCCGATGAACACATGCTGTTCGGTCGGGTTCAGGATCGCGGTGACGATGCCCACCACCTCGCCATCAGCCGTGACGAGCGGTCCGCCGGAATTGCCGGGATTGACCGCCGCGTCGAACTGGATGAGGTTGGTCAGCGCGCCGCCGCTGCGCGAGCGGTAATGCCTGCGCAGGCCCGACACCACGCCGGACGACACCGAGGGTCCGATACCGAAGGGAAAGCCGACCGCGATGACTTCGTCGCCGACGGAAAGGTCGGAGGTCGAGCGCAGCGTGGCCGCAGGCAGGTCGTCCGGAATCTTGAGCGCCTTCAACACGGCGAGGTCGTGCTCCGGCCGCGTCCCGACGATCGTGGCTTCGGATTCGAAGCCGTCCTCGAACTCCACCTGGATGCGATCCGCACCCGCGACCACATGCAGGTTGGTGAGGATGATTCCTGTGTCGACGATGACCACGCCGCTACCGATGCCCTCCATGGCATGGCCTTCCTGTTCCTTGGCGTAGGCCGTTCCGTGCACGCGCACGACCGAACGGCGCACGTTCTCATACGCCTTGGCCGCATGGGAGGGCATCGACACGGTTTCGAGCGTGTGCAATACGGCTGCATCAATTTCATCTTGCGTGAGGGGTCGCGGGGCACGCGTGAGGGCGGCATGGCCCAAGGCGACGATCAAGACGATCAGTGCGGTCGCCGCGAGGAGCAGTGCACGCTCGTGCGTTGCTGCCCACGCCCGCCTGCGCGCAGCGCGCAAGGTTCGCTGGACCGATGGCGCCGCGCCGTCGGGCGTGGCGGTGCCAGGTTCGGATACCTTGCGCATCCGGTCCGAACGGCTGTAGAGCGCAGTATTCCTCATGTCCGCGTCACTCGCGCTGATTGCCCGTTGCAGGATGAATGGTCAACCATGGTCTGACCAAGAGTTCAATCTATGGTTCGAACTTAGCACGGTGCGCGCCGCGCGGGAACATCCCGGCTGCGAGGCGGGCGCAAATGTGCACAGCGCAGCAGGCATTGACGAACCGGCCGATATTCGTATCATCGCATGATCACTGAAGGGGCTCCGCATGCGTAAAGTCGTCAAGGGTGTTGCGTTCCTGCTCGCGGCATTGGTCATCATTGCCGGCGCGCTCGGACTGGCGGTGGGCCCGTTGAGCGAGCGCAAGCGCCATCGCGTCGTGGACGTTGCGGTCGCGCCGGTAGCCTATGCCGAAGGCGAAACCGCACTCACCCGCGGCAAATACCTGTTCCAGTCGCGCGGCTGTGCCGAGTGCCACGGTGAAAACGCTGCGGGGCGCGAGGTGATCAACGAGCCCAACGGCTTCTACATAAAGTCGCCCAACATCAGCCCGGGCTCGGGAAGCGTGGTCAAGGATTACAAGGAAGTCGACTGGGTGCGCAGCATCCGGCACGGCGTGTCACCGCAGAAGCATGCCTTGTTCTTGATGCCCAGCGCCGACTACAACCGCATGACCAACACCGACGTCGCCGCGGTGATCGCCTATGTGCGGGCGTTGCCGCCCGCGACGGGCACCGGAGCGGATATCCGCCTCCCGCTCATCGTCCAGGCGTTGTACGTGGCGGGCGAGGTGAAGGACGACGCCGAGCTGATCAATCATTCGCTGCCGCCGGCCACTCCGGTGGCCGAAGGCCAGACGCCCGAGCATGGCGCGTACGTGGTGCAGATGTGCAAGGGATGCCATGGCGACGGTCTCTCTGGCGGTTCAATTCCTGGCACACCGCCCGAGTGGCCGCCCGCCGCCAATCTCACCTCCGGCACGGGCAGCGCCATGCCGAAGTACGACAGCGTCGACAAGTTCGCGGGGATGTTGCGTACCGGCAAGCGCCCCGACGGTAGCGCGGTGAGTACCGTCATGCCGTTTGCCACGCTGCGCAATCTCAACGACACCGACGTGGGCGGTCTCTATGCCTACCTGAAAACCGTGCCGGCACGACCCGCGGGCCAACGCTAGTGGCCCCGCAGCGACGAGCGCGACACCGGTGACGATCCGCTACAACTGCATCCGCAAAACGGGAGGATGTACCGGCAATGTGTCGCTTGCCGATCCCGTCACGTCGGGCACCAAGGACAACGAATACGCGATCTGGCAGAAGAAACTGGTGGACAATGCGGTGGTGGTGGGTCCGACGTCCGGCAAATGACCGTCGCGTTGCGTCACCTGCGCGCCATCAAATGACTGGGGGTGATCTGTGACTGCCACGCGAGCGACATCGTATAGCGGTATCTACCCGATCGCGCCAACGCCCTTCACGGCATCCGGCGACCTTGACCTGGAGGGGCAGCGGCGGGTCCTGGATTGCATGATCGACCAGGGTGTCGACGGCATTTGCGTTCTCGCCAACTACTCGGAGCAATTCCTGCTCACCGACGACGAGCGGGCGACGCTGGTCGACCTGTGCCTCACGCATGTCGCCGATCGCGTTCCGGTCATCGTGACCTGCAGCCACTTCAGCACGCGCATCGCCGCCGACCGCGCACGAACTGCCGCGGCTGCGGGCGCCGCCATGTTGATGCTGATGCCGCCGTACCACGGCACCGGACTGCGCGCGGACGAAACCGGCATCCTGCAACATTTCGCGCGCGTCGCTGAAGCTGCGCGGATTCCGATCATGGTGCAGGATGCGCCGCTGAGTGGCGTCAGCTTGTCGGTGCCGTTCCTGGTCCGGCTTGCGCGAGAGATTCCATCGGTGTCGTACTTCAAGATCGAGGTGCCAGGTGCGGCCTCCAAGCTGCGCGGCCTGATCGAGGCGGGCGGCGCGGCGATCGCCGGCCCCTTCGACGGCGAAGAGTCGATCACGCTGATGGCCGACCTCGACGCCGGCGCGACCGGAACGATGTGCAGTGCGCTCTTACCCGATTTGATCAAGCCGGTCGTTGCTCACTTTCAGGCGGGCGGTCGCAGCGAGGCCGCCGCAGCCTATGCGCGCATCCTTCCGTTGATCAACTACGAGAATCGCCAGTGCGGACTGCGGGCGACCAAGGCCGTGATGGCCGTTGGCGGCGTCATCAAGAGTGACGCGGTACGCCATCCGCTGGAAGCGCTGCACCCGGCCACGCGGGCGGGGCTGCTCGAACTTTGCACCGAATATCAGCCCTTGGCATTGCGATGGGGCATTTGACGGTGAAAACGAGTGTACGTTTTAAGTTGCGCTTTCTGTGGGACTTTCAGTTGCGTCCATCCACCAGAAGGTTGAAATGAAACTGCGTACGCTCCCCAGCACGTCGCTCGAAGTCTCCGAAGTGTGCCTGGGTACCATGACCTGGGGTGAGCAGAATAGCGAAGTGGAAGGCCACGCGCAGCTCGACTATGCCGTGGCGCAAGGCGTCAACTTCATCGACACGGCGGAAATGTACCCGGTGCCGCCCAACGGAACCACGCAGGGCCGCACCGAGACCATCCTCGGCACGTGGCTCGCGCGTCGCCCGCGCGGCAACCTGGTCATCGCGACCAAGGTCGCGGGCCCCGGCCGCCGCGACTGGATCCGCGGTGGCCGCACCGACTTGACGCGCGACGTGATCGCCGAGGCTGTCGATACGAGCCTCGTCCGGCTCAAGATCGACGTCATCGACCTCTACCAGATCCATTGGCCGCAACGCAACGTGCCGATGTTCGGCGCGACGGAATTCGATCGAACAAAAGAAAAGGATGGGCCGTCGATTCGCGAGCAGGTCGAAGGCATGGCCGACATGATCAAGGCCGGCAAGATCCGCTACTACGGACTGTCGAACGAAACGGCATGGGGCCTGTGCGAATTCCAGCGAATCGCAAAGGAGCTGGGCGTTCCCGGACCGGTTACGACCCAGAACAGCTATAGCCTGGTTTCGCGCGGCGTGGACAACGACCTCGCGGAGGTGTTGTTTCGCGAGCGGATGTCCTTGCTCGCCTACAGTCCGCTTGCGGCCGGCATGTTGTCGGGCAAATACATGGATGGCGCCACGCCCGCAAATTCGCGCTTCACGCTGTTCGACGGCATCGGACTGCGCTTTCGCAAGCCGATGGTGCACGAGGCGGTCGCCGCGTACGCCGCGCTGGCCAGGGATTGCGAACTGTCTCTGGTGCAGCTCGCGTTGGGCTACGTGAAAAGCCGGTGGTTTGTCGGCGCGACGATCGTTGGTGCCACGTCACTGGCGCAATTGACGGAGGACATCGCCGGCGCGCAAGTGACGCTCGATGCCGCGACACTGGCCGCGATTGCCGACGTTCAGGTCCGGTATACCAATCCAGCGGGCTGATGCGCCGATGCCCGGAGTCCGCCGGGGGGCACCCTAGATTCTTGCAAATGCGGCGTTTTCGGGGTGCATGTCGATCGGGTGACGCCGTGGTGGCGCGCCGTCTATGTCTTGGGCTTCCTGCTCAAGTCGATGTCCATGTACTTCCACGTGAACCCGAACTGCGACGGGTAGAAACCGAGCAGCCAGGGTTGGGTGAAGGCGTTGGCGATCGGGAAGACCTGCAACGTCAATGGCACATACGTGTTGACGATCTCGGACATTCGCCGCGCGAGCGCCGTCCGCTCCTTGGGGTCGGGCGTGCGCAGGAATTTCTCGTACGCGGTGTCGTAGTCCGGATTGCGAAAACGCGCGCGATTGGTGCTCTCGGGGGACTTGCTCCAGAGCGTCGCGAGCGTGTCGAAGCCTGCGGGGTCGCCGGCGCGAAAGCCCAGGTTGAACATCATGAGCTGCCCGGCCTGGCTTTGCTTCAGCAGGTCGCCGAAAGGCTTCGTATTGATGCTCATCTTGAGCCCGACCGCGGCCATGCTCTTCAACCAGAGCGCGTCGGACTCGCGGCTGTCGCTGTCCGGCGTGGAGCTTTGCACCAGGACCAATGGCTTGCCTTCGGGCGTCTCGCGCATGCCATCGCCATCGCGATCCTTGTAGCCAAAGCGGTCGAGCAGCGCGCGCGCGGCTGCGGGGTCGTAGATGGCCCTGCTCGGTAGCGACGCATCGTGGCCGAACACGCCCGGCGGCAGGATCTGATTCGCGGGGGTGCCTTGGCCGCCGTAGAACACCTTGATGAATTCCGGCGTATTGAACGCCATGGCGATCGCGCGTCGCAGAGCAATGCGTTCCGGGGCGTTGCCGCCGATGACGGGGTCATCCTGGTTGAAATAAGTGTAGACCATGGCCGGCAGCGAATAGCGCACCAGGGTGACGCCGCGTTTCGCGTATTCGGACTTGAGCTTGTTGTCCTCCACCATACGCGAAAGGATATTGCCGGTCAGGTTGATGTAGTCCAGGCCTCCCTGATCGAAGGCCAGCAGTTCCGGCACCTGCTCCTCGATGATGGCAATCTCGATGCGTGAAAGCGCGGGCAACTTGCGCCCCTTCATCGCCTGCACCAGGGATTTCAATTTCGGATCATCGCTGTCGGGAAAGGTGATGGTGCGATAGGCAGGATTGGCGTCGAGCACGACGCGCGACCCGCGGCGCCAGTCGGCCAGGCGAAACGGACCGGTGCCGACGGGATGCATCATGATCTCGGCGCCGGCGGCCTCGACCACCTCCCGCGCGACCGCAAAGCTGCTGCGGCTCGCCAGGCGATCGAGGACCGTGTACTCGACGTCCGTGAGGCGGATCTGGAGGGTGTAGGCGTCGATCGCGCGCAGGCCCTCGATGGGCGCGTCATAGTCGAACTTGCCGGTCTTCCTCGCGCTATCCACCACCGCGCGGGCGCCGAGCACCAGATTGGTGAAGGCCGGGTCGCCCCCGATGCGCAGGTTGGGATCGAGCGAGCGCTTGATGGAATAGACATAGTCCGTGGCCCGCAATTCGCGCACTGCACCCTTGAACGCCGGGTCGTCAGTGAAGCGGATCCCTTTTTGCAGGCGAATCGTCCACGTCCTGCCGCCGTCGGTGATCTCGGGCAGGGCCACGGCGGTGTTGGGCACGACCTTGGCCGGTGAGGCAAGGTAGTCGTATTGATACAAGCCTTCGAAGATGACATTCACGACCCGCGCAGAATAGAGATCGCTGATTTGGTGAGGATCGAGGGCCGTGATGTCCGGCAGTGCCAGGTGGAGGACTTTGTCGGGTCCTGCGGCCAGTGCCGGTATGGCGATACACGCCAGCATCGCCACAGCGATCCAGCGTTGGCACGTGGTCTTCAGCATGGTAAGAAATCCTTGGCCAGGAGAGTGACGCGATATGCGGTCGCGTTCAACGGGGATTGCGAGTGTCGTAAAAAAATTCCTGCATCATGAATGCCTCGAGCTCGGACGTATCGCGCGCGCGTGCCGACAGTGTCAGCTGACGTCCGAGCCGATGGGACTCCCAGAGGAAGTCCCCGGTTTCGTGCTCGCGGATGATCGCGATCATCCGGCGGACGACGGCGATCTGGATGTTGGCGTTCTCGCCTTTGCGCACTTCGATCACCTGCTTGGAGTTGCGGCTGATGTCCTTGTTCCATCCAAAGAACCAGAACTCGGCGTAGTCGTACTCCTCGGTCTTGATCTGGAACACGCCACCGCCATTGCGCGCATCACGGCCGAACGACGGCCGGGCGTTCGTCCCCAAATTGGCGGCAATGATCTTGTTCTGGCGCTCGTCCTCGGCCGCCTTGGCATTGGAGGAGCTCTCGCTCGCGGCTGAAGACTGTTCCCCGCGCGCGCGACGTCGGGACTCGATATAGGCGGCCATGTCAGTCTCAGGGACGGGCTGCGGCGCAGGTGCCGGCAAAGGCGGGGTGGTCGGCATGCTGGGAGCCGCCGGTGATTGCCGGGGAATGCTCATCACGGGAGGCGTTGCGGGTGGGCGCGGTGCGGCGCGCGGCGGCGGAGTTCTCGGCGCACGCGGACGCAGTGCGGCGACCTGCTCAGGGGGCGACGGGGACGAGGGCATGCTACCGGCAGGTGGCTGCGGGTTGGCGAGTTTCACGGCCAGCGGACTGCCCGCTTCTCCTTGTTCCGCGTCGGACGGCGAAAGCAACTTCATGTGCGGCAAATACGTCCACAGCGCCGCGGCATGGACGAGCAGCGACAACACGAACGCCACGCGAATCGCGGAAATCGTTACGTCGTCGTACCGTCTGGCCGGCCGGCTGCGCCAATCGGTCATCGGCTACTCAGGAGGGACATCGGCGCCCGGGGTGGAGAATGCATTGGAGGACATGGGCGATCAGTGCCTTGGACGGCCAGGCGCACGCGAAGTTCGCCGGCGGCCTTCAGGTGCCGCTGCGTCCTAACTCGGATACCTTCGCAAGCCAGCGCTGGCGGGTTTCGAGATCGCGCCCCTCCACCATGCCGATGAGCGTCTCCTGGGTCGGCCCGATGCCGACAAAGTCGAGGACATTGCGCTCGAAACTGCGGATGCCATGCGCACGAAAGTACCAACGATAGAGGAACGCGGGCATGCCCATCGTGACGATCAGGCGCGCCGAACGTCCCGTCAGCAACTTGTTCCAGCGGCCGGGGCCGCTGACTTCCATGGCAAATCCGGGGCGGAGTACCTGCTCGAAAAAGGCCTTGAGCAGCGCCGGCATCGTACCCAACCAGATCGGAAATACGATCACCAGATGCTCGGCCCAACGGATTGCCTCTTGGGCATCGCGCAAGCCATCGGGAACCGCTCCCTCCCAGTCAGCCTGGCTGCGAAGGGCGGCGAATTCGAGGCGCGTGACGTCGACCACCCTTACTTCGTGACCTGCGTCTGTCGCACTGCGGTGATAGGCTTCGGCCAATCCGCGGCAAAGCCGCTCTGGCCGCGGGTCCGGATGACCGAGAATGACGAGAATGCGTTTTCCCATGGATGTTGCGGCGTGGCCGGAGGTCGCAGGCGCTCAGTTGCCAACCCGTTTGCCAACCCGCGCACCAACGTAACCCCGCATTCTACCAAGTCGCCCGCGAGTCTGCCGGACCGAAGCCTTGAAACCGAATGTAAAAGTCCCCATGATTTCCCGCACTGAATGCCAACGCCTCGACGCCGAGGACACACTCGCACCTCTGCGTGAGTTATTCGATGTTCCCGCCCACGTAATTTACCTGGATGGAAATTCGCTGGGCGCGCTGCCCAGGGCGACTGTCAAGCGTGTCCAGAAGGTGGTGAGCGTGGAATGGGGCACGGAGCTCATTCGCGCGTGGAACAGCGCAGGCTGGATCGACCTGCCGCAACGCGTGGGCAACAAGATCGCCCGGTTGGTGGGTGCCGGCGACGGCGAACTGATCGTCGCGGACTCCACGTCGGTCAATTTGTACAAGGTTCTGTGCGCGGCGCTGGATCTCAATGCCGGATTGAACCCGGGCCGTCGCACCATACTTTCGGAGCGGCACAATTTTCCGACCGACTTGTACATCGCGGAAGGGCTTGCGCGCGAGCGCGGCCTCGAATTGCGCCTGGTCGAAGCCGATGAAATCGTCGCGCAGTTGCGCGGCGACGTGGCGGTGCTGCTGCTCTCGCATGTCAACTATCGCAACGGGCGCATGCACCCGATGCGGGAAATCAATAGCGCCGCCCATGCGGCGGGCGTGCTGACGGTCTGGGACCTGGCGCATTCCGCGGGCGCCGTGCCGGTGAATCTCAAAGTCGAAGGAAAAGCCGCCGACGCTGCAGACTTTGCCGTGGGTTGCGGCTACAAATACCTGAACGGTGGCCCCGGCGCTCCGGCGTTTGTCTGGGCGCACCCTGCGCAAATGGCGCGCATGAACGAGGGACAGGTCATGCACCCGCTCTCGGGGTGGCTCGGCCATGCCGCACCGTTCGAGTTTGCGACTGATTACCGTCCCGCCGCAGGGATCGAGCGCTTCTTGTGCGGCACGCCGCCGTTGCTTTCCCTCGCGGCGCTGGAATGTGGCGTGGATACGCTGCTCGCAGCGGAAGAATTGGGCGGCGTGGCGGCGTTGCGCCGGAAGTCGCTGGCGCTGACCGAATTGCTGATGATGCTGGTCGACACCCGCTGCGGCGACGGCGGACTTCAATTACGCACGCCGCGCGAATCCAACTTGCGCGGCAGCCAGGTCAGCTTCGCGCGCGCGGAGGGCGGCTACTCCGTCATGCAGGCCCTGATCGCGCGGGGCGTGATCGGTGATTTTCGCGCGCCGGATGTCCTGCGCTTCGGCGTCGCGCCGATTTACACGCGCTATGTCGATATCTGGGACGCGGTCGAGCACCTGCGGGGCGTATTGCACACCCGCGAATGGCAGGAACCCCGGTTCAGCCAGCGCGCGACCGTGACTTGAATTTCACAGGATATGCGCTAGCTCAAGGGAAGCGGCTGCTCCATCCCCACCCGTAATACATGTTGCCAAAACCGGTCGTGTAGCCGGGATAGCCGTTCCACTCATTCCACCACATGGCCATCGCGTTGTCCTGGACCTGGTTCCAGTAGTTGTCGTACTCGGCGCTGATGCCGCCGGCGCCGCCCACCGTCCGGCTGTAGCCGCCGTCGCCCGAATCCTGCGCACTCCATCCCGTGTTCGGTGCGCCGCTGAAGCGGTCCGTGTTGCTCATGCCGAAACTGGCCTCCGCGACTGCCGAGTTGTCGCGGGCATTGGCTTCCTGGTCGAGCGACGACGTGTCGCCGGAGGCGCTGCTCCACGTGCTGCCCGAATTTTTCTGCCATGTATTGCCCTCCTGGCGATACACCTGGCCGGTTGCATCGGCGTAGTACACGTTGGGCAGGGAGTAGGGCTGCCACTGGGAGGTGCGCGCAGGCGGTGCGCCAACATGGGTGCCGCCTCCTTGCCGTCCGGACCCGCCAGTGGGAGTCTGGTCATAGCCGCGCGACGCGCTGCCACTCGCGGCGGCCGTCATCTGCTGAGGTCCCCTGCTGTCGGTGCGTGCGCTGCGAACCTTGGGTCCGTTGACGGTATCCCAGCGCAAGTAGACGTTGGCCGCCGCAATGGCGCAGCACGGGTAGCTACCAAAGTAGCCGGGATTGAAGTAGGCGCCCGGCCAGTAGGGCTGCGTCCACGACGGCGTGCCCAGCCCGACCGCAAACGCGTAGGTATAACCTGCGTGCTGGTTGTGGATCGGTGAGGCCGCCACGCCGTAGGTACTCGGGGCCGGATACCAGCTGGTGCCGATCCAGGGCGCATAGGTGTATCCGGTTCCATAGACCACGGTGCCGGACGGTGACACCGCGGTGCCCAGGTAGCCGGGCGTGTAGCCCTCGTGGACGACATCGACGGTGACGTCATAAATTCGGACGTAGGTCACGTAGTAGAGCGGCGACGAGGCGGGAATCGTGTAGATCACCTCCGGCACCGAAGTTGCGATTGTCCAAGGACCGGCAGCCTGCGCCGCGGTGAACCACACGCCGGCGCGGACCGCGTAGTACCCATCCGCCACGCGGATGATCGGCGCCGATGAGTTGATGACATACGACATCGACGTTCCCGCGATCGGCGCGAATTGCGGCGCGCCATCAAACGTCGGTGTAAATCTCGGCCCATTCTTGCGTGGCACGCTTGCGGTTTGCGCGATGGAATTTTCGTTCAACGCCTGTTGCGCCTGCGGCGTGCCGGCGACGGTCTGCAGTACTGCCCCGGCGAGCGACGTGGCCGGAATCCTGGCAAAGTCCGCTGGCAGCGCGTTGCTGGCCACGAAGGACCATTGGCCGTTCAGGTCGCTCGCGCGGAACCAGCGACCGGCGAGCAGCACGAAATAGTCCTTGCTCGCCGTGTCGACCAGGACATCGCTGGTCGTATTGCTGGCCCAGAGCAATCCCGTTCCGGTGATCGGCACAAAGTCGGGCTGTCCGCGGAACACGATGAGTTCCGCGGGAACCTGGCTCGTGTAAATCGTCGGCGCGCCGTTGGCGAGCGACGGCTTTGGATTGGCGCCTGCGCCTCCGTCGAGCATGTCGACCGTATGCGTCGCGTTGACCGCCGTGGCGGTGGTGTTGAGTCCCTTGGGGGCTATGAACGGTACGGTCCACGGCCCCTGAATGGAACTGGCGAGCAGCCAGCCGTCAAAGACGTGGATCCAGTAATCTTTTTCCACGATCCGCTGCAGAATCAGCGCCCGGGTGTTGATCACGCGCTGAAAGATCTTGTTGTTGGGTATCGCACGCATCACCGGCGCGCTGTCGATCGGCACCAGGATCGCCGGTGTCTGGCTGATGATCACCCGTGGCACGTTATTCAACACCGCCGCCGCGGGCGACGCGGTCCCTGCCAGCGCTGGCGATTGCTTGAGGCGGTCGAGTGAAATGCGGCGCACACCCCGCGCGAACTGCTTCTGCAGGGCCGCCGCATACGCCGCGCCATGATCGGGCAGCGTCGGAAAGTCGCTCTTGGTGATTTGCAGATTGTCCAGGATGACTATGCGCGTCGCCTTGTCCACTCGGGTGCGCGCGGTGGCGAAGACCACGCCGTAGGCTTCCTTGTCCGCGCCATTGGGCTTGATGGCCATGGCGCTACGGAAGTCCAACTTGTTGTCCGTCCAGCTGTTGACCTGCGGCTGATAGACGAGAACGACGGCGTCGGGCAGATTGACTTCGCGCGGCCACGACAACGCGGCGATCGTCACTGAGGGCTTGGGCGCAGGAGCAGGTGCGGCGGTTGCCGCCCAGGCCGGGCCACAAAGTTGGCCTAAGCCGAGCAATACCAGAATGTGCAGGGGGTGGAGTTTCATTGCCGTCGAGGGTCGTTGAAGGGGCTTTGGCAGGCGGGGGATGCCACCGAGGGTCGCCCTGCGCCGCTGCCGGAGACTACCATTTTCGCGGCCGTCTCCCGCAGGAAGACCGCCGCGAGGCAGGGGCGCACACCCTTGGGTTTGCAACGAACCCTCCCGGGCCGTGATAATGCGCGTCGCCAACAACGATGCAGACCTGAGGAACGTACCGACATGACCGATGCCGTGGATTTGAAGTCCGCAACGCCCGCGCCGAAGGAACCCAAGGAACCGCAGGAGCGGTTGGTCGTGACCGAGCACGAATGCGTGATCGGGGGCAAGAAGATCGCGTACACGGCGACCTGCGGGAGCGTGGTCCTGCGCGACTACGACTCGGCCGACGAGAAAGAGGGCAAGAGTCGCGGTGACAAGTCGCGCGGCACGATTTTCTTCACCGCCTACACGCGCAGCGGCGTGAAGAATGCGGAGCAGCGCCCGGTGACATTCAGCTTCAACGGCGGCCCCGGGTCGAGTAGCGTGTGGCTGCACCTGGGCATACTGGGACCGCAGCGCGTCGCTACCGACGAAAAGGGAAACTCACCGCCGCCGCCATATTCGCTGGTCGACAATGAATATTCGTTGCTCGATGCGAGCGACCTGGTCTTCATCGACCCGGTCGGTACCGGCTACTCGCGCGTGGCCGAAGGCGAAAAGGTTGCGGAATTCCACGAATACCAGCGCGACCTCGATGCCGTTGGAGAATTCATTCGCCTGTACCTCACCCGCTATGGCCGCTGGGGCAGCCCGAAGTTTGTGATCGGCGAGAGCTACGGCACCACGCGCGCCAGCGGATTGTCGCTGCATCTGCAGGAAAAGCACGACGTGTTTCTGAACGGCATCATGCTGGTGTCGATGGCCGTCGACCTGCAGACATTGTCGTTCGACCATGGCAATGAATTGCCCTATGCATTGTTCCTGCCCACCTACGCGGCGACGGCGTGGTACCACAAGGCATTGTCGCCCGCGATGCAAAAGAAGAAGCTGGCCGACGTCATCAAGGAAGCAGAGACCTATGCGACCAGCGTCTACAGCGTGGCGTTGTTGCAGGGTTCCCGCCTGCCCACCGCGGATCGCGCGCGCGTGGCCGGTGAGCTCGCACGCCTGACCGGCCTGACCAGGGAATACGTTCTGCGTTGCGACATTAGGCCGGAGCCATTTCGTTACTTCAAGGAGCTGTTGCGCGATCGCGGCCAAACCGTCGGCCGCCTCGACACGCGCTTCCTTGGCCACGACCGAGACGATGCGGGCGAGCATCCGGAATCCGATCCGATGCTGGCCAACCTGATCGGCGCCTACGCGGCCGGCATCAACCGCCTGCTCAAGGACACGCTCGAGTACAAGGCCGATGCGCCGTATGTCGTGCATGCGCCGATCTGGGACAAGTGGAGCTGGAAGGACTTCGCCAACAAGTACGTCAACGTCGGCGAGAGCCTGCGTCGCGCGATGCATTCCAATCCGCACATGCGCATCTATGTTGCGAGCGGACTGTTCGATCTGGGCACGCCGCACTTCGCCGGCGACTACACGCTGAGCCACCTCGGCCTGCGTCCACATTTGCAGAAGAACATCCACGTCAGCTATTTCGAATCCGGACACATGATGTATATCCATCAGCCGTCGCTGAAGAGAATGGCGGCGGAACTGAAGGCCTTCGTGACGGCGCCGAACGCGAAGCGTTGACGAAGGCTTCCGCCCACCACGAGCGAGAGGCGCCGCCGCGGTCCTGCGTCAACTGCGGCGCGGCGGTGGCCGGCGCTTATTGTCCTGCGTGCGGGCAGGAAAGCGATGTCCGCCTGCCCACGCTGCGGCAGTTCATGCGCGAGGCCATGGGCAGCCTGGTCTCGTTGGACGGGCGGTTATGGCGCACCCTGCGCGTGATGGTGACCAAGCCGGGCTTCCTGACCCAGGAATATCTTCGCGGCCGTCGCAAGTACTATGTTCGTCCCGCGCGCCTGTATCTGGCGGCGTCGGTACTCCTGTTCGCGGTGTTGAAGTTCACGACCGTGCCGTTTTCCTTCGATGACAGCGTGATCAAGGTCGACGTGCCGAGGCCCGCGGTGACCCCATCGGGCGACGCCCAGCCGACGGGCGCAGATGTTCTGTCGCTGGGCGACACCATCGCGATAGGCATGGACCACGAGCTCAACTTCTACGTCAAGGGTCCGAAAAACGCCGTGACCGACCAGTTGCGTACGCGCTTCGACCACTTCAACAAGTTGTCGGCACGGGACCGGGGCAAGCAGCTGGTTTCCGGGCTTCTACAGTACGCGCCGTATGCGATGTTTGTCCTCTTGCCGGTCTTTGCGTGGCTGCAGCAAGTCTCGTACATTGGCCGCGTACGCCGATATCCTGGCCGCCCGAAGCGATACATCGAGCACCTCGTCTACGCGACGCACCTGCATTGCGTGATGTTCCTGGCCGCAGCCCTCGCATTGCTCAGCCCGTGGGATTGGCTGCAGTGGGTGATACTGGCGTGGTTGGTTTGGTTCGTGCTGCGCGGCAAGCATGCCGTCTATGGCGGATCGCGCTGGGGCGGCCTGGCCCGGTCGCTGTTCGTGGTCGTGGCCTATACAGCGTTCATGGGCGCCGCGCTGTTCGTCCTGATCTTCCCGGCCATCCTGCTGGCCTAGTGAAAGGTGAAGGGCCGGACTGGGGTGGTCCGGCCCTTCGGCAGTCGCTCGTCTTTCGAGGGGCCGACGACTGCGAAAGGGGGGGGCAGGCCGGTCCTATCCTTGCAGATCGCTGACGGTGATCGCGGCAGGCGCCGTGCGCGTCGCCACCATGCCGTCGTTGGCTTTCGTGGCAAGGGCTGCCGGTGCGGCTACGCACAGACCGAAGGTGGCCAGCGTCATGGCGAAGGCGATCACACCGAGGGAGGTGCGGGGGGTCAGGGGCTGGTACTTGTTCATGGTCGTACTCCTCGTGGTTCAGGTGGCTGTCCTGCATTGGATGCGGCGTCCGGCCATTTCGGATTCATCGGATGGGCCCGCGTTGCTTTTGCCGCGGTTGCCGATGGAGTGCATCCTAGGCAGGCACGGCAGTGCGTGGAAGGGCGACGCGACGAAATTGCGGGATCGGGCGACGAAATCTCCCGGAGGCGGATGAGCCGTAACGGGTCACCTGTCCAACGCCCGTCAACGGCGCTGGTAGGAGACAGGCGGATGGCGCGGCTTACTTGGATGTGGCGGGCGTGGCGGCTGGCGCGGGTGCGCGCAGCGTGAGCGGGTAGGTGGCCAGGCTGCGCTGTCCGCCGGCATTGACCGCCCGCACGGAGAACAGATAGTCGTCCTTCGAAATCGGCACGCTGGCTCGCGTCACGTTGCCGACGAACTCCGCGCCCTGCCAGTAGGGCGTCGTGGTCTCCCGCCACACGACTTCGTAGCCGGCGATGTCGCTTTCCGGATTGGCGCGCCAGGACAGCGTGGTCCGGTTCTCGAGTTGCATCGTCTCGATGCGAACGCCGACCGGCGGCGAGGGTGCGCGGGCCAGCGTTGCCAACGCCGCGGCATTTACCCGCGCGACGCCGGCCAGGTACGGATAATCCACGAACTGCGGCAGGTCGCCGAACTGCACGCCATCGACCACGCGTACGTCCTGATGCTGGTGGCGGAAGTCCTCGCGCGCCTCGGTGAAGCGCACCGCAGTGAAGCCCTGCTCGAGGAAGGGGATGTGGTCGCCGCCGCGCAAGTAGCGGTCGCGGCGATAGACGATCCTCACGTTGAGTTCCGGCACGTAACGGGCCGCGGCATCGCGGATGGTGCGCGCCAGTTCGCGCGCGGGCGAGTCGTTTTCGCCGCCGGTTGCAAGCTGTTGCTGCCACGCTTCGCTGATCTGCTTCGCGGAGGGCACGCCTTCCGCGAACAGGCGCAGCGTGGACGTATCGCGGCGGCCGGTCTCGTCGTGGGCGTTGCCGACGATGTCGTTGGTGATCATCGCCTCGACGTTGGTGCCGCGTTCGCGTGCGGCCTTTGCCCAATGCGCGGCGCCCAGCAATCCCTGCTCTTCCCCGGCGACCGCCATAAACACCAGGGTCGCCGGAAAACGCGACTTGGCCAGTGTGCACGCCACTTCCATAACCACCGCGGTGCCGGAGGCGTCGTCGTTGGCGCCTGGCGCGTCACATTCGGAGTTCATCACATTGCCGCACATCGAGTCGTAGTGACCCGACACCACCAGCGTGCGGGACTTCGCCACGGGATCCGTGCCTTCCAGCGTGGCTACGACGTTGACCATCGGCACGGCCTTCGGAATGCGGGGTGTGGGCTCCTGTACGAACTCGTCGAACGCGACCTTGAGGCGCCCGCCCGATTCCGCGGCGCAGGCATCCAGCGTGGACTTGATCCAGCGCCGCGCCGCGCCGATGCCGCGCTTGGGATCATCGGGATTGGACAGTGAATGGCGGGTGCCGAATCCGGCAAGCGTGCGAACGTAGGTCTCGAGTCGCGCGGGAGAGATCTCGCGTATCAGGCGCGCGATTTCCGGATCGTTGGCCGAAGGCGCTTCCGCAGCACATACGGGCAGGGCACCGGCCAGCAGCACAAGGAACGCAAATCGTGAGGCAATGGCGGCGGGGTGCGGGGTCGGTCGGCTCATGAGGCGCAATGCTACTCTTGACTCGATGCCTTGCCACGGCCACCGATGCTGAGACTGTCCCTGCGAACCGCGATTTCGTTTGCCAGTTGGCTTGCCGTGACGGGGGTCGTGGCGCAGCCGATGGCGTTCACCCGCGATACCCAGTCCATGGAAATCGCGGGGGTGCGGGAAGACGTCGACATCTATCGCCCGGGGACGACGCCGTCCATTGGCGTGGCCATCGTCGCCCACGGTTTCGCGCGCTCGCGCATCCGCCACAAGGATCTCGGCCAGGCGCTGGCCCAGGCTGGCATCACCACCGTCATTCCGGACCTCCCCAATGTGGTGGACCTTTGGGGCAACGGCGACGCCATCGCGGAATTGGCGCAGCAATTGGAATCGGGCCGCTTCGGGATCGCGGCGACGCCGCGCGCGCAAATCGTCCTGATCGGCACCTCGGCGGGCGGGCTTGCCACGATTCTGGCGGCGGCCAGATTGCCGGGCCTGGCGGGGTGGATCGGCCTGGACCCGGTAGACCGCACCGGAAGTGGCGCCTCGGCGGCAACCACGCTCGACGTTCCCGCGGTCGTGCTGTTAGGCGGCGGTTCCACCTGCAACCTGTTTGGCAGCGGACGCGGGATCGCGGCCGCCTTGCCGCGGTTGGTGCGCAGCACCTCGCTCAAAGGTGCGTCGCATTGCGACTTCGAGGACCCGACCAACAATTTCTGTCGCGCGCTTTGCGGCAAGTCGTCGGCGTCGATGCAGGTGCGCATTCGCAACGAAACAGTACGCGCAGCGCTCGACCTGCTGCACATCGCGGCGGGGACGGCGGAGGTCCGGGCGCCGGGCGCGGTCCCCGAGACAAGCGAATAACAAGCCGCAGTCGTCATCGCGGAGTTGCCAAATTCAGCGGGAATGCCGAGGGGCCCTACGGCTCCTGCAACGCGGCCTTGTAGCGCTCCCGCTCCTCGTGTTCCTTGCGCACGTCGTCGATCTCGCGCATCACGCCGCGCAGGTCGACTGGCCGGGTGTCTGCCGCGACGCGGCCCGTGAGTTTGGTGTCCACATGCAGCGCGCCGCGCTCATACAGCGCCCAGATTTCCTTGCCGTATTGCGAGGCGGCGAGTGCCGGCGCGAAGCGACTGAAATACGCGGTGATATTGTCGGTATCGCGTTTGAGCATCGTGGCGGCATTGTTGTTGCCGGCGGCATTGACCGCCTGCGGGAGGTCGATGATCACCGGGCCCGTACCGTCGACCAGCACGTTGTATTCGGACAGGTCGCCGTGGATGATGCCGGCGCATAGCATCAGGACGATCTGGCGCATCATGAACGCGTGGTATTCCAGCGCCACGCTTTCCGGGAGTTCGATGTCGTTCAGGCGCGGCGCGACCTGGCCATGGGCGTCGATCACGAGTTCCATCAGCACCACACCCTGCAGGAAACCGTGAGGCTTGGGCACGCGCACACCGGCGCCCGCCAGCAGGTAGAGCGTGTCCACTTCCACGCTCTGCCATGCCTCTTCCTGCTTTTCGCGGCCGAAGCGCGAGCCCTTGGCCATTGCGCGGGCTTCGCGGCTGTTCTTGGTCTTGCGCCCTTCCTGGTACAGCGCCGCCTGGCGGAAGCCGCGCTTGTTGGCTTCCTTGTACACCTTGGCGCAGCGAAGATCCTCGCCGCAGCGCACGATGTAGACGGTGGCTTCCTTGCCGCTCATCAATTGGCGGACGACGCCGTCGATCATGCCTTCGTGGACGAGCGCTTCGAGTCGCTTGGGAATTTTCACGGCCATATTGTCTCATGGCACCCGCGCCCGCTCATTCGCCTCCCTGTTCGTGGCAGGGCAGGCCGGCACTGTAACATTGCGGCCTGCACCTGGAGACGATCGCGATGGAACGCCGCAAACTGGGAAATACGGGATTCGAGGTCGCGCCGCTGGCGCTGGGTGGCAACGTGTTCGGCTGGACGGTAGACGAAGCCACGTCCTTCCGGCTGCTCGACGCGTTCGTCGCCGCCGGCTGCAACTTGATCGACACGGCTGATTCCTAT
Organism: Betaproteobacteria bacterium; assembly: GCA_039932755.1. Lineage (GTDB taxonomy): Bacteria > Pseudomonadota > Gammaproteobacteria > Burkholderiales > Casimicrobiaceae > VBCG01. Next base: position 4,690 of record JBDTPJ010000015.1, on the reverse strand, counting down.
TCGCGCTGGGTGCCGGGACACCAGGGTGGCGAATCGGAGGCCATCATCGGACGCTGGATCGCGCAGCGCGGCCGGCACGACGACGTGCTCATTGCGACCAAAGTTGGCTCGGACATGGGGTTGGGTTATCGCTGCCTGCGCGCGGACTACATCATGCAGGCAGCCGAGCAATCGTTGCGGCGGCTGGAAGTCGAGGCGATCGACCTCTACCAGTCGCATTGGGATGATGACAAGACGCCGTTCGACGAAACACTCGAAGCCTATTCGCGACTGATTGCGCAGGGCAAGGTGAGGGCAATCGGCGCGTCGAACCTGACCGCCGAACGTTTGGCCGAAGCGCTGGCGTCCAGCCGGCAGCACGGCTATCCGCACTACCAGACGCTGCAACCGCATTACAACCTGTACGAGCGCGCGTGTTTCGAAGGTCCGCTCGCGGACCTGTGCGTGCGCGAGAACATCGGTGTCATCACGTATTTTTCGCTCGCCGCGGGTTTCCTGACCGGCAAGTATCGCAACGAGGCCGACTTCGCCAAGAGCGCGCGCGGCGCGGGGATGCAAAAGTTCCTCAATCCGCGTGGTCACGCGATCCTGGTCGCGCTCGAAGCCGTGGCCAGGGCCAACAATGCGACGATGGCGCAGGTGGCCCTCGCCTGGCTCATGCAGCGACCCGGCGTCACGGCGCCCATCGCCAGCGCGACCACGCTGCCGCAGCTCGCCGAGCTGACGGCGTCATTGCAACTCGAGCTCGACCCGGTCGCGCTGACCACGCTTGACCGCGCCAGTGACGGGAGATAGTCCGGGGCGGCATTTCCAAAGCGTTGACGGAAGCGGGACATTCGTGGCAGACTCGCGCCCGCTTTACCGGCAATCCAGCATTGCATAGCTTCCGTTTTCATTTCCTCAACCAACCACAGGAGAGTCATATGTATGCCACCATCCTTGCTCTCTTGTCGGCCGCCTGAGCTGCACGCAGTCCACGTAGCCTAGTTTTTCAGTCACTCCCCAGTTTTCTGCCCGTAATTCGGGCGCTCCGCCGACGTTTTCCAAATATTGCCTCCGCGCTGAAGCGCCGGGGCCCGTTGACGCTTGGGCCTTTGTGCCTGCGTCGTGAGAAACGCCGGAGTGGATTGCGCCATGAACGAATTGAGTTTCGATTTCGAATTGCTGTCATCATTGGGTTGCACGCAGGCCATCGTTGATGACGCCGCCCACATAGAAGTTCCCGTGGTGGGGAAGTTGCAGTTGTTGCGTGTGATCGAGGTCCGTCGCGAATCCGTTCGCCTGCACGACGGCGCGGCGGAGTACATTGCACGGCCATTGCCGCGACTGCTGCGATCGTTGCAGGAGGAGGGCACGGGGCTGGCCGTCGGCGACTGGGCGCTGATGGTCGAGGACGAGCATCGACAGGCGTGGGTGCACGAGCGCGTCCCACCGCGATCGCATATCGTGCGCCGGGATGGCGATGGCCGCCGTCACCCGGTGGTCAGCAACGTGGATATCGCGCTGCTGGTCATGGGACTGGACGACGACTTCAACCCGCGACGGCTGGAGCGCTACCTCGCGTTGGTGCACGGGGAAAACATCGTTCCGGTCGTGGTGCTCACCAAGGCCGACGTTGCCGCACCGACGCCGGAGGCGCTCGACCTGCGTCTCGATGCGCTACGGGGACGAATCCCGTCGCACATCGACGTCATCGCCGTGAACGCAACCGAGGAACGCGCTGCGCACGCGCTGCGCCCCTACGTGACGCGCGGACAAACGCTGGTCCTGCTCGGGTCGTCGGGCGCGGGAAAGTCGACCCTCACCAACACGCTTTTGGGTGCGCAAGTACAGGATACCGGCGCGGTCCGGGCGAGCGACAGCCGCGGCAAACACACGACGACGTCGCGCTCCCTGCACCGGCTGCCGGGCGGGGCGTGCGTCATCGACACGCCGGGATTGCGCACTTTGCGACCCGATGGCGACGAAGCCATGCTGGCCACCGCGTTTGCGGACGTGGCGGCACTCGCAGCGCAATGCCGCTTTCGCGATTGTACCCATGGCGAGGAGCCGGGTTGTGCCGTGCGCGAGGGCGTGGACGACGACCGCCTGCGCAACTACAAGAAGTTGGTGCGTGACGCACGGCGCGATTCATTGTCGGCGCTGGACCGGCAGAAGCAACTCGCGCAATGGAAGGTCCGCGGCCGGGCCGTCAAGGCGCAAATGAAGTTCAAGCGCGGTGAGGCAATGTAGGCAAGGGCTTTCGCTGCCATGTTGTCGCCCGCGCGAAAGTTGCGTACGGCGGCGCATCCCGTAATAGACTTGAGACAGGTGCAACAGAAATCAATGAGACACCAGGGGGATTGGCTATGTCGAATGTCGTGGCGAACAAGATCTGGCTCAAGAGCTATCCGGAAGGAATGCCCGCCGAGATCGATCCCGACCTGTTCCTGTCCGTGAAGGACCTGGTAGAAAAACTCACCGTCAAATATGCCGGCCGGCCAGCCTTTCACAACCTGGGCCGCACGTTGAGTTACGCCGAATTGGAGCGGCTGACACGCGACTTCGCAAGTTTCCTGCAGGACTTGCCGGACATGGCCAAGGGCGATCGCGTCGCAGTCATGGCGCCTAATCTGCTGCAATATCCGGTCGCGCTGTTCGGCATTATCCGGGCCGGCATGACGGTGGTGAACGTCAATCCGCTTTATACGCCGCGCGAGCTCGAGCACCAGCTCAAGGACTCCGGCGCCAAGGCCATCATCGTGCTCGAGAATTTCGCCAACGTCGTGCAACAGGTGGTCAAGGCCACGCCAGTGCGGCACGTGATCACGACCCAGGTCGGCGACATGCTGCCTCTGCCTAAGCGCCTATTGGTCAATCTGGTCATCAAAAAGATCAAGAAGATGGTGCCGGCGTGGCGCATCGAAGGCAGCATCGACTTCCGCGCGGCGCTGGCGCGGGGCGCGAAGTCAACGCTCAAGCCGGTCGAGGTGACGCGCGAGGACCTGGCGTTCCTGCAATACACCGGCGGCACCACCGGCGTCTCGAAGGGCGCGATGCTCACCCATCGCAACATCCTCGCCAATCTGGAGCAGACCGGTGAGTGGGTTTCGGGCAGCTTCAAGGAGGGCAGCGAGATCGCGATTGCGCCGCTGCCGATGTACCACATCTTTTGCCTGACCTCGACATTGTCATTCATGAAGTGGGGCGCCTTGAGCGTGCTCATTACCAATCCGCGCGACTTGCCTGCGCTGGTCAAGGAGCTCGCGACCTGGAAATTCAGCGTCATCACGGGTGTTAACACATTGTTCAACGGCCTGCTCAATACGCCCGAATTCGACCGCCTCGACTTCTCGCATCTCAAGGTCGTCATCGGGGGCGGCGCGGCGGTGCAAAAGGCGGTGGCGGAACGCTGGCAAAAGGTGACGGGACATTACATTACCGAAGCCTACGGCCTGACCGAAGCCTCGCCCGGCGTGTGCGCTAACCCACTGGCCATGCCGTGGCAAGGCACGATCGGCCTGCCATTTCCGTCCACCGATGTCTCGATCCGCAATGCGAATTTCAGTGAATTGCCGGCGTGGACGGGTGAAGGTGACATGGAGGCTCATACCGGCGAGATATGCGTCCGCGGTCCGCAGGTGATGAAGGGTTACTGGAACAATGCCGCGGAAACGGCCAAAGTGCTGCGGGACGGTTGGTTGAAGACCGGCGACATTGGCCACGTGGATGCCAAGGGCTTTGTCACCATCACCGACCGCCAGAAGGACATGATCCTGGTATCCGGCTTCAACGTGTATCCCAACGAAATCGAGAGCGTCCTTGCGTTGCATCCCGGCGTGCTCGAATGCGGTGCGGTCGGCGTGCCGGACGGCAAGAGTGGCGAGGCGGTCAAGGTCGTGATCGTGCGCAAGGACCCGAACCTGACGAAGGAGAACGTGCTCGAGCATTGCCGGACGCAGTTGACCGGGTACAAGCTGCCCCGGCACGTGGAGTTCCGTGAGTCGCTGCCCAAGTCCCCGATCGGCAAGGTTCTACGGCGCGAATTGCGGGACACACTCAAGTAGCGAACGCGGCGATGTAGGGCTTTCACCTACAAGAATGTCAGGAACCGTTGTAGTCGTCCGATGGCCGTCAGACGTTAGAGTACACACCAACCCCATCCGGGGATTGCCGCAACTGGAGTGTGTATGAGAATGTTTCTGAAAGCTGTACTTGCCACCGCGGCACTGCTGCCGCTCCATTCCGTCTACGCGCAGGTGACCCTGTATGAGAAGGAGGGCTTGCGCGGCAGGGTATTTACCGCCGACCGCGCCATCGACGACCTCACGCGTTACGGGTTCAATGACCGCGCGTCATCCGTGATCGTGCAGGGCGGAAAGTGGGAGTTCTGCGAACACCAGAATTTCGAGGGCCGCTGCACCGTCCTGCGTCCCGGTCAGTATCCCTCGTTTTCCGCAATGGGTCTCGACAACAGCGTCTCGTCAATACGCAAGGTGAAAGGGCGTCCGGCCAACGCTTATGCGCCACCGCCTCCCGTGCCGCCGCCCTATCCATATTATCCACACCATGGCGAAACCTTGTACCAGGCCAATGTGGTCGCTGTGCGTGCTGTGGTCGGCGCACCGGAGCAGCGGTGCTGGGTGGAGCAGCAGCAGGTGCAGTCCAATAACAGTCCCAACATAGGGGGCGCCATCGTGGGCGGCATCCT
>JBDTPJ010000014.1:0-44416 GCA_039932755.1 Betaproteobacteria bacterium | reverse complement strand
CGCGGTTGCGCGCCGTGATGCCCCAGACGTTGTTCTTCTGGTGCGTGTAGTCCTTGAGCGTCGACAGGAGCGCCGTCTTGCCGTGCAGTTCCTTGACGATCGCGTAGAACGGCGCCTCTTCCTTCTTCTCCTGATAGACGAACTCGTTCTCCAGCAGTGACGAGATCAGCGGGCCCGTCAGCCGGTAGTAGGTGTGACCACCCTGCTGCCACGACTCCATCCCCTTGCCGTGCTTGTCCCAGAAGTCCGCCGGGAGCTCGCGCGTGCCCGAGAACAGGAGCTCGGTGTCCTCGAGCACCTTGTCGTTGAAGTAATCCTCGGCGGCCATACCCAGCGCGCGCGCCTTGATCCGCATGTTGATGTCCTTCGACACCAGGATCACGTTGCGCTTCGGCTGGTTCTGCGCCAGATGCATCACGACGCCGATAATCTGGTTGTCGGCCTTTCCCCCTGCGAGGGAAGCCGGCAGCGCCGTCGAAATCGACTCCGTCTGGAGAAACAGTTTGCCAGTGGCAGCGCCGCTCGACTTGGTCGCCAGCGGAATGCCTTTGGAAATGGCGTCGCCAACCTCGCCCACGGAGGTGACCAGGTCGTCCAGGAAGCGGCTCACCTGACGGGCGTTGCGCGCCACCTCGGTCATGCCCTTCTTGTTGTTGTCGAGTTCCTCGAGCGTGAGGATCGGCAGGTAGATGTCGTGTTCCTCGAACCGGAACAGGCTCGTCGGGTCATGCATCAGTACATTCGTGTCGAGAACGAAGAGCTTCGTCGCGGACGCAGAGCCGGTCTTGGCGGGCTTGCGGGATGGGAGGAGTTGCAGCGTGGACGGTGCGGGGCGCAGCTTGCGTTCGACCATGGGCCTCCAACGGAAAGGGTCGTCTATCGGATGTTGCGGCAACGGGACATACCGACCTTATCCTGCCTCAGGAATTGCCAAGGACACAAGCCCTAGTGGTTGTGGTCAAGCCGGGGGCCGACCGGTTGTGGTGGAAACGGGACAGGCGGTAGAGCCAGGTCCGGCAACACTTCACATGGAAAAGGTCGCGCCGGCACGGAATGTGGCATGTGCCCGACTTAGAGGTCGAGCACCGAGTCCAGGCCGCGTTGGACGCCCACCAGTGTTGCAACCTTGCGAATGGCGAGCAGGGCGCCGGCGACATAGGGTCGCGCGCTCGTCCCCGAATCGTGGCGGATGGTCAGGCGCTGGTCAGGCATGCCGAAGATGACTTCGGCGCTGATCACGAACCCCGGCAGGCGAACGGAGTGAATCTGCGACCCGGAAACGGTGGCGCCCCGGGTCTCGCGCGGACCGACCACCTTGTCCAGCGGAACGGTGAGTTCGGGGCTGCGCAACTTCGAAAGGCGAAATGCCAGCTCGCGTGCGGTACCGCTGGGCACGTCCGCCTTGTCGTCGTGGGCATAGTCGATGATTTCCCATTGCGGGATCAGCTTGGCGGCCATCTCGGAAAACTTCTGCAGAAGCGCCACCGTCAGCGCGAAGTTGCCGCAGGCCAGCACGCCACGTTGTTGCTTGCGCGCGAGCGCATCGATCTGCGCAAAGTCGTCCTCGGTGAGGCCAGACGTTCCCACGACGACGTGCGCGCCGCGCTCCAGGGCCGCCAGGATGTTGGCCATAGCCGTGTCCGGCTTGGTGTATTCGACGAAGACGTCGCAATTCACGGCGAGCGCCTCCGCGACCGACGAGTAAATACGGCCGGTGAGCCGCGGCTCGTCGAGGACCTCTCCCAAGACCTGACCGGCGTGCTTGCGGCCAACCCCTGCAACGAGCGTCATGTCGTTGCACGCCGCGATCCCGCGTGCCAGTTCAGATCCCGCCCAGCCAGTGGCCCCAGCCAGACATACGTTCAGCGACATTTCTCGATTTCCCCGTTGTTTCAACCGGCCTACTTGGCAACTGGCACGCGGCAAATCGCTTCGGGATCTGACTCAGGGAATAGGCGTTTCCCTGGACGAAGCATTCCCGCATTTTCCTGGACTCCTCGTCGTCGCCAAGGCCTATGGAGACTTCCCTGACCCGCGTGGACTCCGCGTTCACCGAATCGAAGTAGACGAGCGAACGACTTCCCATGTTCAGAGATCCACGAGCATTTCGAATCCGCAAGCGTCGAGGGCATGCTCAGCCCAATGCCTGAACTGCAGCCAGTACTTCCTCGACGTGGCCCGGCACGCGCACGCCGCGCCATTCGTGGAAGAGATTGCCCGTCCCGTCGATCAGGAACGTCGAGCGCACGATGCCTCGAACCTGCTTGCCGTACATGTTTTTCATCTTGATCACATCGAACTGCGCGCACAGCTTTTCGTCGGTATCGGCGATGAGCTCGAACGGAAATGTCATCTTGGCTTTGAAATTTTCATGCGACTTGAGCGAGTCGCGTGAGCAGCCCACCACGATCGCGCCGGCCTTGCGAAATTTCTTGTACGCATCGCGGAACTGCTCGCCCTCGGTCGTGCATCCGGGCGTGTTGTCCTTGGGGTAGAAATACAGGACCACGATCTCGCCCTTGTGATCGGTGAGCTTGAATTCGCCGCCGGTGGCGTGTGCGGTGAAGGGGGTCACTTTCGTTCCGATCATGCCGATCTCCCTCAAATCAAGGTCATGCGGCGCGCGCCAGGTCGACGTTGCCTAAAAACTCCGTGCCCTGCACCAGCAGCGTGCCGGTGCGGCCCGCAATTCTGCCTGGGCCCACCGCGCAACGCGGCAGCGCCATCGGCTCCACGGCTTCGAACAGTCCGCGCGTCGGTCCTAGCGTCCACCCTTGCGCCTTCCAGCCGACGATGAGTTGCTCGAAGGCGGGAGCGAGACGCATGCCTTCCAATTCGGCGTGCAACGTGAAGACGTGACCTGCCGGTGCCGGTTGTACCGTGCGCTCCAGCAGGTGCGCAGCGACGTTGCCTTCCGTGATGTCACCCGTGCCGATCAGCTCATCCAGCGTGGGCAGCGTCGTCGGAAACTGCGGGCAGCGGATGGGCTCCGCGTTCCAGACCGGCAAGTGCGGGTGTGTGCCGCGGCCATCGGAACAATACTCAAAGCCCAGGCGTTGGGTGAGGCGCATCGCGTGCCGGTTCATCTGCCAGCCCGCTGCACCGTGCGTCGTGGGCGGGGCCTTGAATATTTCGGTGTAACGCGAGCAGGCGCGTTGCATTTCCTCGTTTGTCCATTTTTCGTCGCCATCGCCAACGCCGTCCTGCCAGCGTATGTGGTCCCAGCAGTGGATCCCCGTTTCGTGGCCGGCATCGCGCACACCGACCATCACGTCGGCGGCGCGACGGCCGATATCCGGACCGGGAAGCAACGTGCCGTAAAGAAGCGTCTTGACGCCATAGTGCCTAACCACCGATGTGCGGCGCACCTTGCCCACGAATCCGGGACGGAATACCCGCTTGATCGCGCGGCCAGTGTGGTCGGGGCCGAGCGAAAACAGGAACGTCGCCATGACGTCGTGCTTGCGCAGGAGTTCGACGAGATTGGGCACGCCCTCGCGCGTCCCGCGCAACGTGTCCACGTCGATCTTCAGTGCGAGATACATGGCGATGCCGAATGCGGACGGTCAATCGACCAGATGCCGCGCCTGCGCCACCTGTCCGCGATAGGATTCGAATATGCGTGTGAGCGCGTCTTCCATGCCGACCTTCGGCTCCCAATCGAGATCAGCGCAGGTGTTGGTGATCTTGGGCACCCGGTTCTGGACGTCCTGATAGCCCGTGCCGTAGTACTCCGCCGCAGTGGTATCGGTGATGGTCACTTTGGCCGCGTTTTCGGCGTACTCCGGGTAGCGCTTGGACAGCGCCAACATTTTCTCCGCCAACTCGCGCACCGACCAGTTGTTGGCCGGGTTGCCGATGTTGTAAATCTTGCCGCTGGCAATGCCGTCCTTGTTGGCGATGATGCGCACCAGCGCGCTGATGCCGTCGTCAATGTACGTGAATGCGCGCTTTTGCGTGCCTCCGTCGACCAGCTTGATCGGCTCGCCGCGCACGATATGGCCCAGGAACTGCGTGATGACGCGCGAGCTGCCTTCCTTTGCCGTGTTGATGGAGTCCAGACCCGAACCAATCCAGTTAAACGGCCGGAACAGTGTGTAGTCGAGACCCTCCTGCATGCCGTAGGCGTGGATGACCCGATCCATCAACTGCTTCGCGCACGAATAGATCCAGCGTGGTTTGTTGATGGGTCCCAGCACCAGTTCGGACGCTTCGGGATCGAACTCCGCGTCGCGCGACATGCCATAGACCTCGGACGTCGATGGAAAGACGACGCGCTTCTTGTAGCGAACTGCCGCGCGAACGATGGGCAAGTTGGCCTCAAAGTCGAGTTCGAACACGCGCAGCGGCTCCTTAACGTAGGTGGCCGGCGTAGCAATTGCAACGAGCGGCAGGACTACGTCGCACTTCTTGACGTGGTATTCGATCCACTCGCGGTTGATCGTGATGTCGCCTTCAAAGAAATGGAAGCGGGGACTGCCGAGCAGGTCCGTGATGCGGTCGGTCTGCATGTCCATGCCAAAGATTTCCCAGTCCGTCACGCGCAGGATTTCCTGCGAGAGGTGGTGACCGATGAAGCCGTTGACGCCTAGGATGAGGATGCGTTTCATGGACCGACCGTGACGACGCCCAAGCGTGCATGCCCGGGCAAGGTGCAATTCTAACGTGCTACGGGGTTTGGGCCTTCGGACAGGCAAATCGCCAGGGTTGCGGGAGCGAAGGGCGCGCCGGCCAATTCCGCGGCGAGAATCTCGAGCCGGCCTCCTCCGCCGCAGTCGGCGAACAGTCGTCCGCCATCGATATACATGCATGCAGGTCCCGCCGGCACGTCGTCGTCGTCGACGCGCGTGCGCAATACGCGCAATTCGTCGCCCACCACGGTGGTGAACGCGCCCGGATAGGGCGGGGCCACGGCGCGCACGAGGTTATGGATTTCGCGCGCCGAACGCGACCAGTCGATGCGGCCGTCTTCCGGTTTGCGCCCGCCGAAGTAGGAACCCTTGGCCAGGTCCTGGGGAATGCGTGGGGCTCGGCCCTCGACTAGCGGCAACACGACGCGGTCCAGCGTTGCGACCGCGGCGGCCGTGACTTTTTCGAACACGTCCTGGGCTGTCTCATCGGGCAGGACCGGCACGGCAGTCTGCGCGACGATGTCGCCCGCATCCGGCTTGGTCGCCATGTAGTGGAGCGTGGCGCCGGTCTCGCTCTCACCGTGAAGCACCGCCCAATTCACGGGCGCCCGGCCGCGATACTTCGGCAACAGCGATCCGTGCATGTTCAATGCGCCGCGCGCAGGCAGGGCAAGCAGCGCGGGAGAGAGCATGTGCCGATAGTAGAAGCTGAACAGGAAAGCGGGCCGAAGGTCACGAATGCGCTCGACGATCTCGTCCGTATTGGGGTCGGCAGGCGTAATGAAAGGGATGCCGTGCCCCGAAGCGATGTCCGCTACGCGTTCGAACCAGATCGCCTCGCGCGGATCATCGTCGTGGGTAACGACCAGCGGCACCTCGATGCCGTGGCGCAGCAGGACCTCAAGACAGCGTGCGCCGACGTTGTGGTACGCGAAGACAACGGCGCGCGTCATGGAGCGTCGTTCGGCGGACTTTCCAGAATGGCGCGGATCGTATACCGCGGCCGTGCGCGCACCTGCTGGTAAATGCGTCCGACATACTCGCCCACGACGCCTAAGCCGAACAGGACCATGCCGATGAGGAAGAACGCCAGTAGGTCGCGGTCCCACAGGGCGGCAAGTGCCTCATGCCATTCGCCGGCAACCAGCCGGTAGGCGATAACGCCGATATATGTGGCTAGCGCGCCGCATGAAACCACCATGCCGAACAGCGAAAACATTTGCAGCGGCACCAGCGAGAATCCGGTTATCAGGTCGAAGTTGAGGCGGATGAGTTGGTAAAGTGAATACTTCGATTCGCCAGCGGCGCGTTCCTCGTGCGCGACCTCGACTTCGGCCGGATTGTTTGCGTAGGTGTACGCGAGCGCGGGGATGAAGGTGCTGACCTCGGGCGCGTCGGCAATGGCGGACGCGATGTCGCGGCTATAGGCGCGCAGCATGCAGCCTTGGTCGGTCATCTTGATGTGGGTGATGCGTTCGCGCAGTCGGTTCATCGCGCGCGAGGCCACGCGCCGCCACCAGGCATCCTCACGGGTGCGCCGCACGCCGCCGACATAGTCGTGACCGCCGTCCATCGCTGCCAGCAGGCCGGCGATTTCCTCGGGAGGATTCTGCAGATCCGCATCGAGTGTGACCACGCGAGCGCCGCGCACATGCGCAAACCCGGCGATGATGGCCAGGTGCTGGCCGTAGTTGGCGTTGAACAGTATGACGCGCGTCACGTCGGCGCGGGATCGCTGCTGATCCGCCAGCAGCGCGGCAGAGCAGTCGCGACTGCCGTCGTTGACAAAAATGACTTCATAGGGAGTTTTGAGCGCGTCGAGCGCCGGATACAGACGAGCGAACAATGCCGGCAGGCCCGCCTCTTCGTTGTAGACGGGAATGACGACAGAGAGTTGAGGTGCAGCCATTGGCGCGACGGGTAATGGGCCGATTAGCGCAAATGCGCGGCGAGGACTTCGGCGCACGCGGTGCACACGCGATCGACGTCAGCCGCGCTCATTGAGGGGTGAAGGGGCAGGGTCACAGTCGTGTCTGCGATGTGCTCGGTGTGGGGCAGGCTGCCGCGATGATAGCCGAAGCGTCGATAGAGCGTGGCCAGATGGGCCGCTTCGTAGGACATGCCGGTGCCGATGCCACGCTGCTCCAGCGCGTCGCGGAACTCGCGCCGGGTCAGGGTAAGTTGCGCCAGCGGCAACAGCGGCGCGAACATGTTCCAGCTGTGTCCTGCCTCATCGCCGGTATATCCAGGATGTGGCAATTCGCAAGCCGGGTTGGTGCGGAAGCGCTCGAAGTAGCGTTGGACGAGCGCTCGTCGCGTCGCATTGAACGTCGGCAGTTGCGCAAGTTGCGCCAGTCCGACGACGGCATTGACGTCGGGAAGATTGAACTTGCCGCCTGCCACCGTGACGTCGCGCGTGCGGTCGGGAAGGGGACGGATGCCGTGGAAGCGCAGCACGTCGATCTCGCGCGCCTCGGCCTCGCTGCCCATCACCAGCGCGCCGCCTTCGATGGAGGTGATGTTTTTGTTCGGATGAAAACTGAAGATGCAGATGTCCCCAAAGCTGCCAATGCGCTTGCCGCGCCAAGACGAGCCGATGGCGAGTGCAGCGTCTTCGATCACCCGCAGCTTGTGCTTGGCCGCCAGCGCGTAGAGGCCGTCCATGTCGCACGGCAATCCCGCGAAGTGGGTGGGCATGATGGCCCGCGTGCGCGGACCGATGCGCGCCGCCACGGCATCGAGGTCCAGGTTGCGCGTGCCCGGCTGGACGTCGACGAACACGGGCGTGGCGCCGACCTTGATGATCATGTTGGGTGCCGCGAAAAACGTCATCGCGGGCGTGATGACCTCGTCACCCGGTCCGATGCCGCACACTTGGAGTGCTAATTCCAGGGCGGCGGTCGCCGACGACACGCAACGCACGTGCCGGCCCTCGCAATAGTCGGACAGTGCGGCCTCGAACGCCTTGAGCTTGGGCCCGCTGGTGATCCAACCGGAGCGAAGCACATCGGCCACGCTCGCAATCGTGGCCTCGTCCAGGGTAGGCCGGGCGAAGGGCAAATGGGGCAAGCGCGGGGACGCCGATTGGGTAGTCACGTTGGAATCGTCCTAGGCGTCAAGTTTTGGCGACCAGCCAGACGCCGAGAATGATGAAGCCGATGCCCAGCCAGCGTGTCACCGTGACCGATTCGCCGAATAGGTAGTAAGCGGCGACGGCATTGATCACGTAGCCCAGCGACAGCATCGGGTAGGCCACCGACACCGGCACGCGCGAGAGACCGATGATCCAGACCAGCAGGCTCACCATGTAGCACATCACGCCGGCGACAAAATATCCCTGCGTCGCCATTTTCCACAGCATGTCCCACCAGTTGTCGCGCGTAAGCGTGATGACGCCAAGGACATTGGTGCCGGCCTTGAGCAGCAACTGTGCGCCTGCGTTCAGCAGCACGCCGGTCAGGAGGAAGGCAAAGGCGGAACTGGTCATGGTCAATGTCGGGAAACGAAAACGCGGCGTGGGTCGCTGGCGATCACGCGCATGGGAACGGATTGCGCCACCAGCTCGGCATAATCATCCAGCTTGATCAATGCATAACCCTGTGGCAGCGCCGTCCATGCGGGGATCCAGGCCGCCTCATTGACGAAGTCCTTGCCCGGTTCGACATCGAGGCCCAAGGCCATCTCATCCCGGTACGCCACCAGCGTGGTGGTCCGGCCCAGGTAGAACGGAAGCGTCTGGTCGTAGGTGCGCACCTGGAACACGGGAATCTTCGGGTCGAATGGTCCGACTCGAGGCGCGATATTTGTTGTGGCAAGTTTCATATCCGATGTGTTTGCCACATCGCGCACGAGATCGTACGCCGAACGCGTCACGCGAAACGCATCGTATCCAACGAGGCCCACTTGCAATCCGGCCACGGTCCCCAGCGCGAGCAATGCGACCGCGAGCGTCTTGGCGGCCGGGCTGCTGCGCCGGAGGAGCAGGAATGCCGCAGTGGCGCTGACAGTCATGATACCGACCGCGGCGAGCAGCCACGGCGCGAACGCGTGAAAGGTTGCGGCGGAATTGTTGGCGTCCGCGAGCTCGGAAATGTAGCCCGATACCACGATGCCCAGGCCGAGCAACAAGAGCGACGACAGGATGGCGAGCGGCAACACCAGCAGCGCAAGCTTTCGGCCTGGCACGACCCGGAGTTGCCAGCCCAGGACGAGTGCCAGCGCCGGAAACATCGGTAGGATATAAGACGGCAGCTTGGACCCCGACGCACTGAAGAATACGAACACGAAAGCCGCCCACGCCAGGCAGAACTTTGGCCAGGAAAAACCGTTGGCCGCGACCGGCGCATCACGCCAGCTGCTCTTCATCGTCCACAGCCACACCGACAACCAAGGGAGAACGCCCGCCGCGAGCAACGGGACGAAGTAGTACCAGCTCCCTTCGCGGCGATGCTCGGTGGTCAGGAAGCGCTCGAAGTGCTCGTGAATGAAAAAGAACTGCGCAAACTCCGGATTGGCGCGGGACACGAGTACAAACCACGGCGCGGTCAATACCAGGTACGTGGCCAATCCCGGCAGCAGATGCAGTCGCTTCCACGGTCCCGTGTCGCGCGTGGCGAGCGAGTACAAGACCAACGTCGCACCGGGGATGGCCAGCGCGACCAGCCCCTTGGTCAACGTTGCGCCCGCGGCGGCGGCATAGGCAGCGAGCATCAGGTTGCGCCGGGTGCGAAGTGAGAGTCCATCGCGTTGGGCGAGCAGGAAGGCACATAGCATCGCCACCAGCCATGCGCTCAAGACGCTGTCGAGCGTCAGCAATTGCGACAGTGCGAAGGGCCAGGCACTCCCGGCGAGCGCCAGGGCGGCATAGGCACCGGTGGTAAGACCATCCAGGCGCGCGGCGGTCACACCGACCATCGCCACGGCGAGCAGACCGGCCAGCGCAGGCACCAGGCGCGCAGTCCACTCGTGAACACCGAAGGCGTTGAACGTCAACGCGGTGGCCCAGTATTGGAAAGGCGGCTTCTCGAAATACTTGAGGCCGTTCAATCGCGGCGTTACCCAGTTGCCGGTGTCCGCCATCTCGCGGGCAATCTCGGCGTACCGACCTTCATCGGGATGCAACAGCTTGCGCGCACCGATTCCGGAAAACCAGGCGATGACGAACATTGCGGCAAGCAGTAACCAGGCTGAGCGCGGAAGGGAGGCAAGCATTGCGAGTGGACGAATGGTGACGGGCGTTCAAGCGACCGGCATTTCGCAGACGGCCCTTGCGCATTCTACCTTGAGGCATCGTCTCGACCGGTACTGCGGCCGGGCGCTGTCCTGCACCCAGGCAGCCGCGGCGTTCGCCCGCTTGCCACCGGGTTGCCACAATCGGGGGTTCTCGCATAACATCGTCCGCATGCAACCGCGCCTTGGCCCGGACGCGCGTATGCCCGCTCCCCTTCGACTCTACGACAACTACACGCGCTCGCTGCGCCGCTTCGAGCCGCTCAAGCCCGGCCACGTCGGCATGTATTCCTGTGGCCCGACGGTGTACGACTACCAGCATATCGGCAACCATCGCACGTTCCTGTTCGAGGACGTGCTGAAACGCGTGCTGGAGTGGAACGGCTATGCGGTACGCAACGTCATGAACATTACCGACGTCGGCCACCTCACGTCCGACGCCGATACCGGCGAGGACAAGATGGAGAAGGGCGCGCGCCGTACCGGCAAGACGGCGTGGGAAATTGCGCAGCTCTATACCGATGCCTTTCTCGCGGACCTGGCACTCCTCAACATCGCTGACCCGACGATCCTGTGCCGCGCGACCGACCACATTCGCCAGCAGATCGAATTCATCGCCGACATCGAACGCAACGGCTTTGCGTACACAACGGCCGATGGCGTGTATTTCGATACGTCGAAACAGAAGGATTATGGCTATCTGGCGCGCCTCAACCTGGAAGGACAGGAGGCCGGCAAGCGAATCGACGTGGGCGACAAGCGCAATCCCACCGACTTTGCACTTTGGAAATTCACGGCGCCGGGCGAGCAGCGACAGATGGAGTGGGACAGTCCATGGGGGCGCGGCTATCCGGGCTGGCACATCGAATGCTCGGCCATGGCGCAGGAATATCTGGGCAATTTCTTCGATATCCACTGCGGCGGCGAGGATCACATCCCCGTCCACCATACCAACGAAATTGCGCAGACCGAGGCGCGTGTGGGCACGCGGCTCGCCAATTTCTGGATGCATGGGTACTTCCTGCTGGCCAGCGATGCCAAGATGGCGAAGTCGGCCGGCGAATTTCTGCGTCTGGCGCTGCTGCAGGAGCGCGGCTACGATCCGCTCGCGTATCGGTACCTGTGCCTCACCGCCCACTACCGCACGCAGATGAGCTTCTCCTGGAAGGCGCTGGACGCGGCAACGACCGGGCTCGGGCGCATGAGGGAGGCCATCTTTGCGCTACCTTCGGATTCCGCGGCCCAGCCGGACACGGCGTACTTTGCGCGATTCACTGACCATATCAACGATGACTTGAACGTTCCGCGCGCGCTCGCGGTGGCGTGGGAAGTATTGCGCGGCGATCTGCCACCGGCCGTTCGCCGGGCCACCCTGGTCAAGTTCGATGACGTGTTCGGCTTGGGGTTGGCGCAATGGCAACCAAAGGAGGAGGACGTTCCTGCCGACGTGCAGGCACTGGCGGATGCGCGTGCCGCGGCGCGCCGCAGCAAGGCGTGGGCCGAGGCCGATCGCCTTCGCGGCGCACTGGCCGCGGCCGGCT
Organism: Betaproteobacteria bacterium; assembly: GCA_039932755.1. Taxonomy (GTDB): domain Bacteria; phylum Pseudomonadota; class Gammaproteobacteria; order Burkholderiales; family Casimicrobiaceae; genus VBCG01. Next base: position 33,015 of record JBDTPJ010000014.1, on the reverse strand, counting down.
GGGAGATGGAGGACCTTGGCACACGCTTCAAGTTGAAACGCGCCAAGGCGGAACCTGGAGGCAATCCATGAAGCTTGCGACGCTGAATGATCACACCCGCGACGGTTGTCTCGTGGTCGTGTCGCGCGACCTGACCCATTACGTGGCGGTGCCCGAGATCGCGCGCACGCTGCAATCCGCTCTGGATCATTGGCCGGCGGCGCTGCCTGGACTCAACGCGATTGCGACCGAATTGAATGCCGGCCGCATGCCGGATGCGGAGCTGTTCGATCCGGCGAAGGCCATGGCACCGCTGCCGCGCGCATACCAGTGGGCGGATGGTTCGGCCTACGTCAATCACGTTGAACTCGTGCGCCGCGCGCGTGGCGCCACCATGCCGCCGGAGTTCTGGACGGACCCCTTGATGTACCAGGGTGCGTCCGATCACATGCTTGGCGCGCGAGAGGACATCGTGCTGCGCGATGAAGCCTGGGGCATCGACTTTGAAGCTGAAGTGGCTGTGATCACGGATGACGTGGCCATGGGTACAAGCGCCACTGACGCCGGCCCGCACGTTTGCCTGCTGATGCTGGTCAATGACGTCAGCCTGCGCCACCTGATTCCGGCAGAGTTGGCAAAGGGGTTCGGGTTCTTCCAGTCGAAGCCCGCCTCCGCTTTTTCTCCGGTGGCGGTGACGCCAGACGAATTGGGTGACGCATGGCGAGGCGGCAAAGTGCGGCTCCCGCTCGTTTCGCACCTCAATGGCGAACTCTTCGGGCAGCCCGATTCGGGCACCGACATGACGTTCAATTTCGATACGCTAATTGCGCACGTGGCCAAGACGCGCGATCTCGAAGCCGGCAGCATCGTCGGTTCCGGCACCGTCTCCAACAAGGAGAACGATGGGCCGGGCCGGCCGGTGGCGGCGGGGGGCCGCGGCTATTCGTGCATCGCCGAGCAGCGGACGGTGGAAACTATCGTCAACGGCAAGCCGACAACGCCGTTCATGCGCTTTGGCGACCGGGTGCGCATCGAGATGTTCGATGCGACAGGCACGACGATATTCGGCGCCATCGACCAGGTGGTGCGCAAGGGCGGCCCGCACTAGGACCGTCGTTGCCGCGCCTACGGGACCGCCGCGGACGAGCCGTTCCAAGCCCCGCAGGTTCCGCTCTGTCGCGGTCCTCATTCGTTCACCCCGCATTTTGTCCGTTTCGTCGCCTGGTTCTTGAGGGTGTCCTATTTGCTGCCTAATCTTCGTCCAAGCCAGCAACGGACCCGCCCCAATCCAACTTGAATCCAAAAGCCGGACCGGGTGCATCCAAGAGGCAGATGCAAGGCAAACGAGGTTCAGAAACGCCAGGTACCGGCGAAAAAAGAGCCGAAATGCGACGGAAATAACGGCCCCGCCCGACGCGGGAAAAGGGCAGTAGACGAGAGTTGCGAGGACACCATGACGAACGCCACACTGAATAGCCAAACGAGTCCGGGGATGCCGATCCGGGGGCGCTTCAATCCGGGGCACTCGCCGCTGTTGGGAATTGTCGCCATTGCCGCCGCCGCCCTGACGATGGGCGCCACGATACTGCTGCCGGCACAGCAAGCGCCGTCCAAGGCTCTGGTTGCGGCCACGGCTCAGAAGAGGGACGCGCAGGTTTCCACGCAGGTGGTCAGCCTGCCTGCCATCGAAGTCGTGGGTACGCGCGCCACCAAATCGGCAGACAGCCGCTGGACGCTTCCCGCTATTTTTAAGAAAAGCTGAACCCGATTCGTTGCAGACCCTCAGGGCGGGTGCCTCCGGAAGTGCCGGGGCCGCCTAAGTGTTCTAGAACTTCTGGCCCACGTTGACTGAATACACCTCTACCGGCAGGGCCTTGCCCTTGATGTGCACCGGACCGAGCGGCTCGACCACCACGTCGTCACGCAGCGCCTTGCGCGTTGTCTCGTCGATCAGGATGGTGCGCAGCGCGACCTTGGTGTGAGTCTCCAGGCGGGCCGCGAGATTCACTGTGTCGCCGATGCAGGTATAGGCCGCGCGCTTGCTCGTGCCGGCGTAGCCCGCCACCATTTCGCCCGAAGCGATGCCTATGCCGATGGAAATTTGTGGCTTGTCGGCGGCGGCGCGCTCGATGTTGAACATTCCAACCAGCTCGATCATCTCCAGCGCGGCGCTGACGGCACTGCCGCAATGGTCGTCGATGGGCAGCGGCGCGCCGAAAATGGCCATGAGTCCATCGCCGATCATCTGGTTTATCACGCCGTCGTGGCTACTTATGGCGTCGAACATCAGTGTGTAGTAGGTGTTCAGGAGCTCAATGGTCTCCTCGGGCGGCTGCGATTCCGCCAAGGGCGTGAAGCCACGGATATCCGAGAACATCACCGTGGCGTTGACCCGCTTTCCGCCGAGCGCAAAGCCTGAATCCTGCAGATCCTGCGCGACCTCCGGTGTCGCAAAGGTACGCACCATTTCCTTCAGCTGATCCTGCAGGCGCTTCTTTTCGAGGCAAGCGCCGATGCGCGCCTTGAGCAGCACCGGATTGACCGGCTTGATCAGGTAGTCGGCGGCGCCCAGTTCGATGCAGCGCACCACGCTTTCAACACCTTCCAGCGAGGAGGTCACGATGACCGGCAGGTCGCGAAGTCGCGTGTCCTTTATCAGTTGTTCCAGCACGGCGAAGCCATCCATTTCCGGCATTTCCATGTCGAGCAACAGCAGGTCGTAGCCGTCGTTGTGCAACATTTCCAAGGCAACACGCCCGTTTTCGGCCGTGGCCACGCGGTGTCCCTGCAATTCGAGACTGCGGGTCAGCAGCAGGCGATTGACCTTGTTGTCGTCGGCCACCAGTAGTCTTGCGGCTCCGATGCGCGACTCATGCATTGGCCAGCGCCTTCAGTTCCGCGGCGACGCGTCCATATTCCAGTGCCAGTGCATCCAGCGGTGCGCCGTGGGCTGCGGCAACCGGACCCATGCCGTCTAGCTCCAGGTCACGGGACATCGAGCCCAACGCGAGCGCTCCGAACGTGTTGCTGTTGGATTTGAGCGAATGCGCGGCACGCCGGAACCTGTCTGCATCCTGTACTGCCAACGCGTCGCGCAGGTCCTTCAACATGACCGGCGCCTCGGTAAGAAACGTGTCCACGAGTTCGATGACAAATTCGGCGCCGGCCGTCTCCTGCAGGGCGGAGAAAGTCACCTTGTCGATCGTCGATGCGCTCATGTCAGCGGTCCTTTCGTGCGGGAACATCGTGGAGGGCCTCAACCAACCGGTCAACGCGAATAGGCTTTGTGAGGTAGTCGTCCATGCCGGCTTCGATGCACATCTCGCGGTCACCCTGCATGGCGTTGGCCGTCATGGCCACGATACGCGGTCGCTTGGCCGCCTTCCACCGCGCGCAAATCTGCCGCGATGCTTCCAGTCCGTCCATTTCGGGCATCTGAACGTCCATCAGTATCACATCGTAGGTCTGGCGTTCCACGGACTCAATGGCCTCGATGCCGTTCGATGCAAGGTCGGCGCGATAACCCATCTGCTGCAGCAGGCGCAGCGCCAGCTTCTGGTTGACGACATTGTCTTCGGCCAGCAGCACACGCAGCGGATGCCTCGCCGCCATGCCGGGGTCGATGCCGGACTTGGCGGTGGTGGGCGCGGGCTTGGGTGCGTCGCCTTCCACCAGCAGACCTACCAGCGCGTCGTAGAGATGCGATTGCCGTATGGGCTTGGCCAGGTACGCGCTGAACAATCCGTCCTTGTCGCCGGCTTCGCGCCGGCCGAGCGAGCTGAACAACATCAATGGCAGCATCGGGTGGCCGTCGCGGATCTTGCGGGCGAGTTCGAGCCCGTCCATTTCGGGCATGTGCATGTCGAGGATCGCGAGGTCGAAGGTCTCGCCCGCATTTAGCCATCGAAGCGCTTCCAGCGGCGATTCGGTGGCGCGCGACACCATCCCCCACTTTCCGGTCTGGAGGCCCAGGATGCGCCGGTTGGTCTCGTTGTCGTCGACGACAAGGATGCGCTTGCCCGCGAGCTCCGGCTGCACGCCGACAAAGTCGCGGGCGCGCACCGGTGCCATCTCGGCGACGGCGGCGTCGATGGTGAAGTGGAAGGTCGAGCCCAAGCCGGTCCCCGGGCTCTGCGCCCACATGCGCCCGCCCATTAGTTCGCTCAAGCGCCGGCTGATCGCCAGTCCCAACCCTGTGCCGCCGTACTTGCGCGTGGTGGACGAGTCGGCCTGTGAAAACGACTGGAACAGGCGGCCCATGGTCTCATGCGTGAGTCCGATGCCCGTGTCGCGCACGGAGAATGTGAGCTCGACACGCCCGGCAGCGGCGGGGCGCGAGTTCACCGACATGACGACCTCGCCATTCTCGGTGAACTTCACCGCATTGGACAGCAGGTTGAGCATGATCTGGCGAAGGCGCGTGACGTCGCCGACGATGGCCGGCGGCACCTCGCCTTCGAACACATAGGCGGTATCCAGGTGCTTTTCGACTGCGCGGGAAGTGACCAGGTCCAGGGCGGATTCGACGCAGTCGCGCAGGTCGAATGGATGCGCCTCGATGTCCATCCGACCGGCTTCGATCTTGGAGAAGTCGAGGATGTCGTTGATGATCGTCAGCAGAGCGTCGCCGGAGTCGCGGATCGTCGCCACGTAATCCTGCTGCTCCTTATCGAGCGGGGTGTCGAGAAGCAGGCCGCTCATCCCGATCACCGCGTTCATGGGTGTGCGGATTTCGTGGCTCATCGTGGCGAGGAAAGAGCTCTTGGCATCGTTGGCGGCCTCGGCCGAAGCGCGCGCCTCCTTGGTCTCGTTGAACATGCGCACGTTCTCGATGGCGATCACGGCCTGGTCCACAAACGACTGCGCGAGGATGATTTCCTTGTCGCTGAATGAGCCGGCAGAATCGCGCGCCAGCGCCAGCACGCCAATACACTCACTCTGGCGCAGCAGGGGCAACATGAGCGACGAATTGATCCCTCTGAGCTCCTGGACTCGCCGCTCGTGCGAAGGAAGTTCGATGGCCGACCAATCCGGAATGTGGAGCATCTTCTTGCTGACGATCACCCGCGATGGAAAGTTGGCCTCGGGGTCGATGCCGACGACGCGCTCGACGATGTCCATCTGCAAGCCGCCGGGCGTTGCGGAGGCGACGGGGGAGAAGGAGGAAGAGCCGTCGTAGCGCAATAACGCGGTGTAATCGCAGGACATGAGGCGCAATGCCGTGCCCACGATCGCATCGAACACCGGCTGCACGTCGGTGGGCGAACTGCTGATCACGCGCAGGATGTCCGCCGTCGCGGTCTGGTGGCTTAGGGCCTCCTGCGTCTCGTTGAAGAGGCGGGCATTCTGCAACGCCACGCCGACATTGGCCGCGATGGTGGACAACAGGCGCTCGTCATCGGCGCCATACATTCCTTCCATCTCGGTGCTCTGCACGCTGATGACGCCCAGCGACATACCCCCCACCGGAATGGGCACGCCCATGTAGGACCGCGACTGCCGGCCCAGGACTTGCGCACCCAATTCAACGCCGCGCCGGTCCACGTCGCTGTTGATGATGAGAGACTTGCCCGACTGGATGATCTTGCTGGTCAGGCCATCGCCATACTTTATTGGCTCGATCTCGTCGCCATGCTGGTACGGAAAGTCGATGATGCCTGTCTGCGGGTTGTACAGCGCGACATAGGCAACATCGGCCTTGAACACCGTGCGGATCTGTTCGCCGACCAAATCCAACAGCTGGGCCAAGTCGAGCTTGCCGGCGAGTTGCTGCGACACCGTGTTGATGGTGGTCAGTTCCGTTGCACGCTTTTCCGACTGTGCGAACAGGCGCGCGTTCTCGATGGCCACCGTAGCCTGCAGGGACAGTCCGACCAGGAAGTCCAGGTCGGTATCGCTGAACGGCTTGCCGCCGGTGCGCCACACGGCCATCACGCCTTTGACCTTCTTTCCGGCCAGCAGCGGGGCAACCATCAGCCGCTCGTCGGCAACGTTGTCCGTGCCGCTGATCTGCACGCCGCGCGGATCCTGGGTGGTGTCGTTGATGAACTCGGCGCGACCGCTTTCGGCCAGACTGCCAATGATACCAACGCCCGGCTCGATCTCCGTTTCCTGCAGCGCATCCGCGATGTCACCGATGGCGACAATGGCGCGGAACTTGGCACCACCTTCGTCCGGCAGGAAGATCGCGCTGCTGTCCACGCCCAGCAGGTCCTTGGCGTGACCGGCGATCCGGTCCATCACCTTGGTCAAGTCGAGCGTCGAGGAAATGTCGCGGCCCACTTCCGCCAGCGCCGCCGCTTCGCGCGTGCGGCGCTGCGTCTCGTCGAACAGTCGCGCGTTCTCGAGCGCGACGCTCATGCTGTTGGCGAGAGTCTGCAGCAGGCGAACGTCGGATTCGCTGAACGCATGCTCCCGCTCCATGTCGGAAAGGCTGATGAGCCCGCGTGCCTGGTCGCTTGCCACCAGCGGCACCATGACCGACGATTTTTCCGGATTGGTACCGGCAATGACGAAGCTGCCGTAGGTCGCCATGGCCTCTGCCATGTTTTCGTTGATGACCAGCGTCTCCCGCGTTTGAAACACGTGGGCGGCGAATCCCCTTTCCGCCATCGGCATCGACTCGATGCGGATCCGATTGCCGCTTTCGTAGTCGTATACGAACTGGACCATGTTGGACTGCGGGTCGTAGATGCGGATGCCGACGTCCGCGTGGTTGAAGATTTCGCGGATCTTGTCACCCACGGCGTCGTAGATGCCTTGCATGTTGAGCTCGGCAGCCAGCGCCTGCTGCACGCCGTTGATGATGGCGAGCTCGGCGGCACGCTGTTCGCTCTCCTTGAACAGCCGCTGCGTCTCGTCAAAGAGGCGCGCATTTTCCAGCGCGACGCTCATGGCGTTGGCGAGGGTCTGGAGCAGGCGCACGTCGGACTCGCTGTAGGCGCGCTCGCGCTCGTAGTTGTCGAGGTTGATGAGGCCACGCGCGCTGTCGCCGGCGATCAGCGGAACATAAACGGACGACTTGGGGTCGGTCGTACCTGCATAGGTGCTGCTGCCGTATTTTTCCGCGTGGTGCGGCATGTTCTCGTTGATCACGAGAGTCTGGCGGGTGCGCAGCACATGCACGGTGAATCCTTGCTCGCCAAGCGGTTCAGACGGGATGTCTATGCGCTGGCCGTTTTCGTAGGCGTAGGGAAAGTGGAGCAGGTCGCTGTGCGGATCCCAGATTCGGATTCCCATGTCTGCCTGGTGGAAGATTTCGCGGATCTTGTCGCCCACCGCGTCATATATACCCTGCATGTTGAGCTCGGCGGCCAGCGCCTGCTGCACGCTATTGATGATCGCGAGCTCAGCGGCGCGCTGCTCGCTTTCCTTGAACAACCGCTGCGTCTCGTCGAACAGGCGCGCGTTTTCCAATGCCACACCCATGCTGGCGGCCACCGTGCTCAATAGCCGCACCTCCGCCTCGCCATAGGAATGTTCGGTCTCGTAGTCTTCCATCACGATCATGCCCAGGACCTCGGCGCTGCCCATGATGGGCACAAACACCGATGAGTGACTGTCGTCCGTCCCCGGAATGACGGTGAAGCCCATCGCAGCGGCTTCGTTCCGTGTGCCGGCAACCAGCGGCCCGCGCGATGCCACCAGCTTGACCCACGATCCATCCGGGCCGGGAGTGGTGGGCGCGTTGTGCAATCGCACCCCATGTTCAAACTGGTAGAGGAAGTGAATGAGGTTGGTCTTGGGGTCGTACCAGCGGATGCCCAGGTCGCCGGTACGGAACACGTCGCGCAGCTTGTCACCAACCAGGTCGACGATGGCCTGGAAGTCGAGTTCTGCGGCCATGCCTTCGTGGATGCTGTTGATCACCGACAGTTCTGCCGCGCGCTGTTCGGTTTCCTTCAGCAGCCGCTGCGTCTCGTTAAATAGCCGCGCGTTCTCAAGCGCTACGCCCATGCTCGACGCGACCGTGGTCAGCAGCCGGACATCCGATTCCGAATAGGCGTATTCACGCTCGTGATTCTCGAGCGCGATGGCACCGATCACCTGGTCGCTGCCGATGATCGATACCCCTATGCTCGACTTGGCTGTATCGGTGCCAGGAATGGTGCCAAGGCGTTCCATTTCCGCCATTGTGTTGATGATGCGTGGTTCGCGCCGCGACGTCACAGCTTCCCACGACCCGACCTTGGGTGGAGCCGAAGGAATCTCGAGGCGCTCTCCATGCTCGTATTCATAGAGAAAATGAACCAAGCGCGATTTTCCGTCGAACCAGCGAATACCGATGTCGTCTGTATGCAGCACCTCGCGCAGCTTGTCGCCGACCAGGTCGACAATGCCCTGGAAGTCGAGCGAGCCGGCCATGCCCTGCTGGATGCTATTGATGACTGCCAGCTCCGCAGCGCGCTGTTCCGTTTCCTTGAGCAGACGTTGCGTCTCGTCGAACAGGCGCGCGTTCTCCAGTGCAACGCTCATCGAATTTGCGAGAGTCTGCAGAAGGCGCACGTCCGAGTCGCTGAACGCGTGTTCTCGTTCCAGGTCGACCAGGTCCAGCACACCGCGTGCCTGGCCGCCCGTCACCAGCGGGACGAACACCTGCGACTTGGGCAGCTTCGTGCCGGGAAGAAGTTGCGAGCCATAACCCGCGGCCACTTCGGACACCTTTTCATTGATGACGATCGTCTCCCGCGTGCGCAACACGTGTACGGCGATGCCGCGATCGCCCAAGGGGGCGGAGCCGACATCGATCCGCTGGCCGCCTTCGTACGTATAGGGATAGTGGACGAGGTTGGTCTTGGGATCGAACACGCGGATGCCGACATCGCGACCCGCGAAAATTTCGCGGATCTTGTCGCCCACGGCATCGTAGATGCCCTGGATATTGAGCTCGGCAGCGAGCGCTGCCTGCACGCTGTTGATGATCGCGAGTTCGGCGTTGCGCTGCTCAGTCTCCTTGAGCAGGCGCTGCGTCTCATCGAACAAGCGCGCGCTTTCCATGGCCACGCCCATGCTCGCGGCCACCGTCGTGAGCAGGCGGATCTCGGATTCGCCGAATGCATTCTCGCGCTCGTGGTTCTCGAGATCGATCGAACCCAGCCGGCGATCGTTGCCGACGATGGGGACCAGAATGCGCGAAAGGCATTGGTCGGTCCCGGGCATGGCCAATGCGCCCGCAGCCTTTAGTTCCTCAAGGCTGTTCTGGACCAAGGGTTCGCGCTGACCAATTGTTCTTGCCCAGCGCTCTCCAGGGCCGAACACGGTAGGTGGAATTTCGAGTCGGATGCCGTGCTCGTAAACGTACAAAGGAATGTTGGCGTAATGTTTTACGTCCAGCCACATGATGCCGATGTCGTCGGTATGAAGCACGCTGCGCAGCTTGTCGCCGACCAGGTCGACGATGGCCTGGAAGTTGAGCTCTGCGGCCATGCCCTGCTGGATGCTGTTGATCACCGCCAATTCGGCATTGCGCTGCTCGGTTTCCTTCAGCAGCCGTTGCGTCTCGTCGAACAGGCGCGCGCTCAGCAGCGCCATGCCCATGCTGGACGCCACGGTGGAGAGCAGCCGCACCTCGGCCTCGCCGTAGGCATGCTCGCGCTCGTGATTCTCAAGGCTTACGACGCCCAGGACACGATCGTTGCCGATGATAGGAACGTCGATCGCGGACTTGGACTGGTCGGTGCCCGGTCGCGCGGCGACGCCGGCGGCAATCTGCTCTGCCGCGGTGTGGTGCACGACCGGCCGTCGATTGGCGATCAGTGTCGCGGTCGGGCCACCGTCGCGGATGGGCCGGGGTGTAAAAAATAGGCGCCGCCCATGTTCGTATAGGTACAGGTCGTGGGCCAACCGCGCCTTCAAGTCGAACCACCTGATCGAGATGTCCTGCACGCCGAGCACGTCGCGCAGCTTGTCGCCCACCAGGTCGACGATTCCCTGGAAATCGAGCGAACCCGCCATGCCCTGCTGGATGCTGTTGATCACCGCCAGTTCGGCATTCCGCTGTTCGGTTTCCTGCAGCAGCCGTTGGGTCTCGTCGAACAGGCGTGCGTTCTCCAGCGCCACGCTCATGCTGTTGGCCAGCGTGGTCAATAGGTTGACACTGGACTTGCCGAACTCGTCTTCCTGATCGCCGTATAGGGCAATGACCCCCAGGGCTTCGTTGCCCTTGAGGATGGGTACGCCAAGATAGCTCTTGCCTGTTTCATCGATAGACGCGTCGCCAATGGTTCTTGCACCCAATTCGGCCGCGCGCTTCTTGAAATCGCGATTGATCACGAGCGGCTGGCAGGTCCGGAGGACGTGTCCCGTCAGGCCGACACCCAGCGGAAACGATTCCACTGGGAAGCGCTCGCCGTGCTCGAGATAGTAGGGCATGGCGACGTTGCCGCTGGCGCGGTCGTACAGTGCAATGGACATGTCCTCGGAGTGGAAGATCTCCCGAATCTTGTTGCCGACCAGGTCGATGATCGCCTGGAAATCGAGCTGCGCGGCGAGGCCTTCCTGCACGCTGTTGATGATGGCCAGTTCCGTGGCACGTTGATCGAGCTGCTCGTTGGAGACCTGCAGCGCTTCGGTCCGCTCCGCGACCTTCTGCTCCAGCCCCTGCGACCATCCCGCGTTGTCCAGCGCGACCGCCGCTTGGCTCGCGAGCATGGCCATCATGTCGCGGTCGGTATGGTGGAAGCGGCCGAACGCGCCGTCGATGTCGAGATAAAGATAGCCAAGCAAGTTGCGCTGCGCGATCAGCGGCGCGACGATGTGGGAGCGCTGATCGAGTTCGCTCGCATGCGCGGGAAGATAATCGAGGAGCGCGGTGCGTGTGCGACGTACGACCTGCAGGTCCGGCGTGATTTGCGCCAGCAGGTCCTCGGGAATCTCGCCACGCGGAACCAGCGACCCGGCCAATTGCAATCCCGCCGGTGTCTCCAGCACCAGCAACACGCGTTCCGCGCCGGAAAGTTCCGTGGCTTCGTCAATCAGGAAGTCGTGCAAGTCGTCGGCGCTGCGAAGTTCATTGAGCCGCAACCCCGTATCCGCCAGGCGTTCAAACGGCTCGCGCAGGCTCGACGCGCCGGTGAGGTGCGCCGGTCGCCGCCGCGCAGCCTTCTTTTCCCCGGCCGCGTCGTCGAGCCAGGCACGAATGACCGCACGTCGAATTTTTCGCTTGTTCAGAAAATTCCGGCGCAATCCTTCGTCGCTTAAGCCCGCGATGGCTGCCGTGACAAATCCATAGGCGGTAGCGACGGCGCGGCGGGCCAAAGGCGTTTTGCCGGTCGCGGCGAGTGCCCGACTGTGCCACCACCACAGTTCGGTGGCATCCATGCCTTCAATTTCGACCAGGCCGTGCGCGCGATGAATCGCAGTCCCGCGCGCCGAGCAGCGCAAGGCCGCGGCCGAATCCCCGGCAATGAGGTGCGCCTGGGTGAGTGCGGTCAACGCAACGCATTCCAGCGCGACGGCATTCTTGCCGCGCAGGATTTCCTCGGCTTTCGCAAGCAGCGGGATGGCAGTCGCCGCGTCGCGGTCTTCGAGCGCGAACAATCCGTGATTGAGCGGGCGATACGACTTGGAGCGAGCGTCCTGCCCGCTTTCAGCAATGAGGATCGACTCTTCTCCGTAGGCAAGGGCCAGGTCCCGGTTCCCGGCATCGAACTCAAGGAAACAGAGTACCCACAACGTGGTGGCAAGCTGTTGGCGGGCACCGGTCTTGCGATAGATCTCCGCCGCCTTCAAAAACAGGCGGCGGGCGCGCCGCACGAGCCCGAGTTCGTTGTAGACAATGGCGATGTTGTGGGTGATGACCCCCTGGCGTTCGATGTAACCGGTCGACTCGAACGCCACCAGCGATTGCTGCAACGTGCGCAGGCGTTTGGCGACATCGGCCTCGCTGAACGTGAGCATGTTGAGCGCATTGCCCTCGCCGTAGCGGTCGCCACAACGGCGTGCCAGCGCCAGCGCTTCCTCGGCCGCGCGGTTTGCGTCGGCCACGCGGCCTTGACTGCTTCGGGCCGCCGAAAGCGCCCACAGCGCACGGCCCTGGCCCAACAGGTGCCCAAGGTGCTGGAACAGGGCGGCCGCCTCGTTTGCAGTCGCTGCCGCGTCGTCGTTTATCCGTTGCCGGAACTGGGCTTCGGCAAGTCGATACAAACTGATGGCCTCGAGCAACGGAACCTTGCATGTGCGTGCCGCGTTCAGTGCCTGAGCCGCCGTGGCCATTGCCTCGCGCGAACCGCCGCGACGGATTTCGACGAGTGCGCGCAGGTTGAGCTCTTGTGCCAAGAGGGCTGGCTCCTTGTCCTTGCCAACACGGGCCAGCATCGTTTTGGCGTCGGCCGCAGCGTGCTCCAGGTCGCCAAGCGCAATGTGGCTGCTGGCGCGGAAGTCGAGAAGGTCCATCTCGACGCCGATGGTCAGCCCGGATTTCTTCAGTGCCGCTGAGGCCAGTTCAACGGCCTTTGCATGCTGGCCCGTCCACGCAAGTTCGGCGACCTGCTGGACGATTCCGGGAGTTAATTGTATGGCTGCAGGTGATGCGGTCTGACTACGACCTTTCTTCGTGCGGGAAACGGGCATGTGCGGCTCGTGCTGACCGAAAACCGGATACTAGACTACAGCGGCCGGTCGCGGAACTGCGACCATGCGCCACGGGTCAGTAGAACCGCTCGACCTTGCCGGAATAGAGGACCGGGCCCGTGGGGACACCGGTAGGCGAGCCTCCCGCCGGCTCCAGGCTGACCGCCAGGGCCGGGACGTTAGCCAACGAGATGTCGGTGGCAGGCAATACTACCTTCGCCATGCCACTGTCCGGAATCACCCCCAGCGACCGGGGCGCGGCGCTCGACGAGCTGTCGGCGAGCATCCACAACTCCAGCGACTTGCCCGGCGGCACTGTGGCAGCACCGACAACTTTGACCGTCATCGTCCGTTCACCGCGCATCACGGTGGCGATCAATGCTGGCTTGGCGTCCGGCCCGGCCAGCACCGCAACGATCGGCGGTTCCACTACTCGCGTCACCGGCGAGAACAGCGAGACGCCAAACGCCAACGCAAGCGCAAAACTGGTGAGGGCAAAGCTGCGCCAGAATGCGATGCGCGACCACCATGGCACGTCGGAGCGGTCTGCGGCAGTGGCTGAGGCAAGACCCAGCCGTCGAGCAATGGCGGACCACACGCGTGGCGGCGGGGCGATAGGCGGTGAGCTGGCTGCCAACGGTGCGAGGCGCATTTCCCAATTGCGGATTGCGGCCGCGACCGCGCCGTCGTCTTCGTCCCTGGCCATCCGCGCCAGCCTTGACCTCGCGCGGGCCGACAGCGTGCCGAGCGCGTACTCGGCGGCGAGCGCGTCCAGGCGCGGCAAACGGTCGGGTCGGGACAGGTTCATGGTTTACAAATCTCTCGCGTATCCGGCGCGGTCGAGGCAATTCTTGAGCCGCTCCAGTCCGCGACGCACCCACGATTTGACGGTACCCAGCGGTTGGTGCAGATGCGCCGCAAGCTCGGCGTGGGATAGCCCCTGATAGAAGGCCAACGCAATCGCCTGCTTGGGTCCGGCGTCCAGGACCTCCACGCAATCACGCACGGACTGCGCCTCAGCGCCGGCCAGAAGCAACTCCACGGGCGTCGGGTCGCCCGACGGCAGGTCGAATTCCCTGCCCTCGTCGTCGCCTTCGCCAACGACCGTCATCGTCACCGTATCCAGTTCCCGCCGCCGCAACTGGTCGAGGCAACGATTGCGGACGATAGCGGTCAGCCAGGTCATCGGCTGGCTCTTCACTGCCTCATACGACCCCGCGTGGTGCCAAACGCTCACGAACGCCTCCTGCAGAACCTCCTCGGCGGCGGCTCCTTCCCTCAGGATACGTACGGCAATCCCGTATAGATGCGACGACGAATGCCGATAAAGGTCGGCAAACGCCGCCTGGTCGCCCAGGGCCACCTTGGCCAGCAAGGGAGCCAGGCGCGCGTTCTTCTCGGAGGGTTGCGGCGCTTCAGCCACTTTGCAGTCGCCCTTTTTGCCACAATACGTCGGGTCGGTTACCGGCTCGATTGATGGCGCGGGCCAGCACAAACAGCAGATCCGACAGCCGATTCAGGTAAATGCGCGAGCGCTGGCTGACCGCCTCGGCTGTTGCCAGACTGATGATCGACCGCTCGGCGCGACGACACACGGTACGTGCGACGTGCGCCAGGGACGCGGCGCGGGTTCCTCCAGGCAGGATGAATTCCTTGAGCGGCGCCAGGTCGGCATTGAACTTCTCGACGGCGTCCTCGACTCGCGTCACGTGGGCTTCCGTCACTGCCGAATAACCGGGAATCGACAGTTCGCCGCCCAAATCGAAGAGATCATGCTGCACGTCGGTCAAGCATGTGGCGATGGCCTCCGGAAGCGGTTCAGCCAACAGCACGCCCAGCACCGAATTGAGCTCGTCTACCGCGCCGATCGCCTCGATGCGCGCCGAATCCTTGGCAACGCGAGATCCATCGCCCAGGCCGGTCTGCCCGGCATCGCCGGTGCGCGTCACGATCTTGGACAAGCGATGGCCCATGGGTGGCTGTGTTTCGAAGCTAGAGGGGCTGGTGCGCTGAGGGTAGCGAAATCGGGAGGCGCGGGCAACCGGACAAACACATAGGCTAGCATGGGCGACGGGCGCCACAACCCAAGAGGACGGCCATGAACATATACGAGCAGCATCTTGACCGAAACGCTGCCAATTTCGCGCCGCTGACGCCACTGTCCTTCATTGCGCGCACGGCGCACATCTGGCCACTGCGCACTTCGGTCATCCATGGGGACAGGAGGTACACGTGGGCGGAGACCTACGCGCGCTCGCGTCGCTTGGCGTCCGCGCTCGTGCGACGGGGCGTAGGCAAGGGCCACACCGTCGCGGTGATGCTAGCCAACACGCCGGAAATGATCGAGACCAATTTCGGCGTGCCGATGATGGGCGGTGTGCTCAACACACTGAACACCCGTCTGGACCCGGAGGCCATCGCGTTCATGCTGGGTCACGGCGAAGCCAAAGTCCTGCTCACCGATACGGAATTTGCGCCGATCGTGGCCAAGGCCCTGGAAGCCTACCCGGTGAAACCACTGGTCATCGATATTGTCGACTTCAGCGGTCCCGGCGGCGAGCTGCTGGGCGCGACGGATTACGAATCGTTCCTCGCGGAGGGCGACCCCGAATTTCCTTGGTCGCCGCCAGCCGATGAATGGGATGCGATATCGCTCAACTACACGTCGGGTACGACCGGCAATCCGAAGGGTGTGGTCTATCACCATCGCGGCGCGTACCTCAATGCGCTGTCCAACATCATTGACTGGGGCATGCCGCGGCATGCAGTTTACCTTTGGACGCTGCCGCTCTTCCACTGCAACGGCTGGTGCTTTGCATGGACGATGGCCGCCAATGCCGGCACCAACGTATGCCTGCGCCGTGTTGAGCCGAAGGCGATTTTTGACGCCATTCGCGATCACAAGGTGACTCACTACTGCGGCGCGCCCATCGTGCATTCCTTGCTGATCAACGCGCCGGAGGAAATGAAAGCCGGCATCTCGCACAAGGTCAAGGGACTGGTGGCCGCGGCCGCACCGCCGGCAGCTATGATCGAGGGCGCAGAACGCTTGGGTTTCGACATAACACATGTCTACGGACTGACCGAGGTGTACGGGCCCGCGTCCGTGTGCGCCAAGCATCCGGAATGGGATGCACTCGACATCGGTGCGCGCACCGAACGCAATGGCCGGCAGGGCGTTCGCTATACCTGCCAGGAAGGCATGACCGTGCTCGACCCGGAAACCATGCAGCCCGTGCCATGGGATGGCGCCACGATGGGCGAGATCATGTTCCGCGGCAACATCACGATGAAAGGTTATCTCAAGAATCCGCAGACCACGGACGAAGCGTTCGCAGGCGGCTGGTACCACACGGGCGACCTGGCCGTGATGGAACCGGACGGCTACGTGAAAATCAAGGACCGCTCCAAGGACATCATCATTTCTGGTGGCGAGAACATCAGCTCGATCGAAGTCGAGGACGTGCTCTACCGGCATCCGGAGGTAATGACGGCGGCCGTGGTGGCACAGCCCGATGCCAAGTGGGGCGAGACCCCGTGTGCGTTCGTGGAATTGAAACCAGGAGGCGCGGCGACCGAAGCGGAACTCGTTGCGCATTGCCAGAAGCACCTGGCGCGGTTCAAGGTGCCGAAGAAGTTCGTGTTCGGGGAGGTTCCCAAGACGTCCACGGGCAAGATTCAGAAATTCCTGCTGCGGCAACGGGCGCATTCGACCGACGCCATCAAATAGTTGTCGCGCGCTCAGGTTTCATCAACCCTCTCGCTCATCGTTCCCGCAAAAGTGGGCAAAGCCACCGCCATCATTCCCGTGAAGGCGGGAATCCAGTGTCGTTATTTTGTATTGGTACGGAAAGTCTCCGGGTGCCCGCGCGTGCGGGAACGACGGTGCAGATTGACGTTCCGTTTATTCTGCGGCGATCACCGCTTCGGCCGCGGCGAGGTCCTCGAGCGCGAAGCCGACCGACTTGAACACGGTGATCTGGTGGTCGCGGGTGCGGCCCGGATGCAAGCCGCGCGCGAAATCCCGCAACTCCGCGGCAACGGCCGCGGCCGGGATGGCACCGCTCTCCATGGCCAGGACGACATCGCCGCCTTCCGCAAGCGCAGCCAGGCGGTCGTCCACGACGATGAGGTCGGCAAGGCGCATTGCCTCATCGTCGGTCTCGCGCATGTGACGTTTGAACGCGCCGACAAGATCGAGGTGAGTGCCAGGCTGTAACCAGCGGCCAAGAACCAACGGTGAAGTCGATAGCGTGGCGCAGGAGACGATATCGGCCGTGGCAACGGCGGCTTCGAGATCGGCGGTGGCCCGCGCAGGAATGCCGGCGCGTACGCAGTCTTCCGCCGTGGCTTGCGCATGCGCTAATGTGCGGCTCCAGATCGTGACCTGGTCGATGGGACGCACATGCCGGTGGGCATCAATCAAGCCGCGGCATTGGCGACCGGCACCGACCATGACGAGGTGTCGCGCATCGGCGCGCGCGAGTTTGTCCGCAGCGTAGGCCGAAGCGCCGGCCGTGCGCCGCGCGGTCAATTCTTCGCCATCCAGTGTTGCGAGCGGCAGGCCGTTGGTAGCGTCGAACAGCACATAGACCGCCGCGACGGCACGTTCTCCGCGCGTGGCATTGCCGGGAAACACGGTCACCAGCTTGACGCCGATATGCCGGCCCGTACGCCAGGAGGGCATTAGCAGCAGCGATGCGGTGTGACCGCCAGGGACCTCGATCGAATGATTGACGCGCAAGGGCGCGTGGACCTCCGCGCGCAATGCCTCGTCGAGTGCCGCAAGCATTCGCGGCCACGGGAGGCGCGCGCGAACTGCTTCCGCGTCGAAGGTGCGGATCACTCTGGAATGTCGGGCAATGACGTTTCAGTTAACGACAACAGCGAGGCGTTGCCACCGGAAGCAGTGGTATTGATCGTGATCGTGCGCTCGCTGACCAGCCGTGCCGCATCGTAGACGCCGTCCCTCGCGATGATGAGCGGAACGATGGCGCCGGTGAGCGCAGAAAGCTTGCGCCGCAGTTCCCGTGCGGCATCGGTGGTTCCCGCGAACAATACGGCATCCGGTTGGGCTGCCAGTGGGTCAGGGACGACTTTCGCGCGAATGTCCCGCCGGTTTGCCACCCGTTCACCGATAGCCGAGGCAGCGAGCAGCGCTACGTTACCGGTCAGCGTGGCCAGGCGCGCCTGATCGGCGAGTTCGCTTTCCGTTTCCGCAATGCAGGCCACCTGTCCGCGGGGCCGCAGGTAAAGCGTATTGGTTTCGCCGGTTGGTCCGGACAGCAACACCCCCGCATTGACGTCGGCGGGAAGGTCGTGTGGCGCATGGGCGACAAGCCGCGGGAGATAGTGCGGGCCACCGGCTTTGGGTCCCGTGCCGGACAGGCGATCGCCGCCAAAGGGCTGCACGCCGACTACCGCGCCCACGATGTTGCGATTGACGTAGATGTTGCCGGCATGAACCCGCGCGCAAACCTCCTCGACCGTCTCGTCGATTCGAGTCTGGATCCCGTGCGTGAGACCGTAGCCCGTATCGTTGATGGCGTCGAGCAATGGCGCGAGTTCGCCTTGGCGGAAGCGCACCACGTGCAGGACGGGTCCGAATACCTCTGAGGTCAGACCACGTAGGTCTGGAAGCGTGATCAGCGTCGGCGGAAAGTACGTCCCGTGATCGCACTCCTGAGGCAGCGGCAACTGGAATACTTCCGCTCCCGTCGCGCGCATGCGGGTCACATGCGTGGTCAGCATCGCCTGCGCGTCGGCATCGATGACCGGCCCGACATCGGTCGCCAGCAGGGACGTGTTTCCGATGCATAATTCCTGCATGGCGCCTTTGAGCATCGCGACTACACGGTCGGCGATGTCGTCCTGCAGGCAAAGCAGGCGCAGCGCGGAGCACCGCTGTCCGGCACTGTCGAATGCGGACAGCAACACGTCGGCCACGACCTGCTCGGGTAGTGCCGAGCTGTCGACGATCATCGCGTTCTGTCCGCCGGTCTCGGCCACCAGTACAGGATCGTCGGAGCGTTGCGCGAGCGTGCGGTTGATGAGTTGCGCCACGGCGGTGGACCCGGTGAACAGCACGCCCGCAAGCCGCGTATCAGCGACCAGCGCCGCGCCGACGGTTTCGCCGCGACCCGGCAGCAATTGCAGCGCCGCGCCGGGGATGCCGGCACGATGCAGGATCTCTATGGCCGCTGCGGCGATCAGCGGCGTCTGCTCGGCAGGCTTGGCCAGCACGGGATTGCCGGCGGCGAGTGCCGCACTGACTTGGCCGACAAAAATGGCCAGCGGAAAATTCCATGGCGCGATGCAGGCGAAAGGCCCCAGCGCTTGGACATTGCCCAGCGTGCGCCGCGCCTGACCGGCGTAATAGCGAAGGAAATCCGCGGCCTCGCGCACCTCACCGACTGCATTGCCCAATGTCTTTCCGGCTTCACGCGATGCCAATTCGATGAGCGTCGCGCGTTCGCTTTCGAGCAGGTCGGCCGCGCGTTCCAGGCAGGCCGCACGTTCGGCCGCGGCGACATTGGCCCACGCCATGCCGATAGTTGCCGCCACGTCCACGGCGTGCGTGACCTCCGCCGTGGTCGCCTCGACAACGCGTCCGACGACATCGCGGTGGTCGCAGGGATTGTGGATTGTCAGCGATTGACCTGTGTTTGCGCTCTTCGCACCGCCAAGCACCGTACCGGCCGCGAATTGTGCCGGCAAAGCCCGCAGCGCCTTGTCAAGCGCGGCAAGTTGCGTCTCGTCGGAGAAGTCAATCCCTTCCGAATTGCGCCGGTCCGGATACAACGCGATCGGCAAGGGGATTCGCGGGTGCGGCGTGCCGCGCGTTGCCAGCGCCCGCGCGAGCGGATCGGCGACCAGTTCCGCCAAGTCAACATTCGGATCGACGATGCGATTCACGAACGACGTATTCGCACCATTTTCCAGCAAACGTCGCACGAGGTAGGCCAGCAGCGTTTCATGCGAGCCAACGGGCGCGTAGATGCGGCATGCGCGGTTCCAGTTGGCGCTGCCCACGACCTGGTCGTAGACACTCTCGCCCATGCCATGCAGGCACTGGAATTCGTAGTCGCCATCGCCTCCCAGCGTGCGAATAGCCGCGATCGTGAACGCGTTATGACTGGCGAACTGCGGATAGATCGAGTCTGGCGCGGCCAGCATGGCCCGGGCGCACGCCATGTAGGCCACATCGGTGTGGACCTTGCGCGTGAATACCGGATAACCGGGGAGGCCATCGACCTGCGCACGCTTGATCTCGGTGTCCCAGTAGGCACCTTTCACCAAGCGCACCATCAGGCGCCGCCGATGGCGTCGGCCCAGATCAACGAGCCAGTCAATGACGGCGCGCGCCCGCTTCTGATAGGCCTGCACGACAAAGCCGAGACCGTTCCATCCGGCAAGGGCGGGATCAGCGGCAAGCAACTCGAAAATGTCTAGCGACAGGTCCAGGCGATCGGCTTCCTCTGCGTCGATGTTGAGTCCGATGCCATAGCCGCGCGCGAGCTGCGCCAGGCGGCCGACGGTCGGGACGAGCTCGGCGAGTACGCGGGCGCGCTGTGCACGTGAATAGCGCGGATGCAACGCGGAGAGCTTGATCGAGATCCCCGGTCCGGCGTAGATGCCTGCGCCGTGGCTGGCCTTGCCAATGGCGTGGATCGCGGTCTCGTACGACGCACAATAATTGCGCGCGTCATCCATCGTGAGCGCGGCTTCGCCCAGCATGTCGAAGGAATAGCGATAGCCACGCGCCTCGCGTTCGCGCGCGTTGACGAGTGCTTCGGCAATGGTGCGGCCGGTAACGAACTGCTTGCCCAGCAGGCGCATGGCCAGGTCCACGCCCTTGCGGATCAAGGGTTCGCCCCCTTTGCGCAACAGCGACGCCACGGCCTGTTCCATGGCGGAATCGCTGCGCGAATCGACGAGCTTGCCCGTGACGAGCAGTCCCCATGCCGCTGCGTTGACGAAAAGTGAAGGACTGCGGCCCACGTGGGAGCGCCAGTCGCCTTGCGCAATCTTGTCGCGGATCAGTCGGTCGCGCGTGGCGGCATCGGGTATGCGCAGCAAGGCTTCCGCCAGACACATGAGCGCGATGCCCTCGCGCGAGTCGAGCGAAAATTCCAGCATCAGTGCGTCGACACCGCCGGCTTTGGTGCGCGACGCGCGCACACCTTCGGCCAGGGTCAGGGCGAGCGCTTGCGTCGTTGCCAGTGCTTCCGGCGTCAACCGCGCATCGTCAGCCAGGGCGCAAACCGCGGCGGCTTCGTCCCGGCGATAGTCCGCGGTGATGCGTTCCCGCAACGCGGTGGCGGTAGCGTAGGGGACGGCCAGGAGGGGAGGTTGTTCGCTCACGGACGGTTGATGCTGACGCGGATGCCTTCTGGTTTCCTGGGGTTCCGTTTAGCGCGGCGAAAAAGACAGCATGGCGGCGTATCATACCGGCTCGCACGTTAGCGGGGGCGCCCCTGGCAACGCCTACTGGCGCGACCGCGCGGGCCGCAAAATATCGGGATAGGGTGAAGCTCGCGATGAATGCACCAGTAGACGCCGGATTGCAGCCCTACGTATTGATGGATACGACAGACGGCGTCGCCACGGTCACGCTGAACCGGGGCGAGCGCTATAACGCGTTGTCGCTGTCCATGATTGCGGCGCTGGAAGCGGCGCTCGACGCCGTGGGGAAGGACGACGCAGTACGTGTCGTCGTCATCGCGGCCTCGGGCAAAGGCTTTTGCGCCGGGCACGACCTGAAGGAAATGCGCGAGCACCCGGATCTCGATTGGCAACGTGCCATGTTCGAAAACTGTGGTCGGATGATGCAAAAGATGACCCGCTTGCCGCAGCCGGTCATTGCCCGCGTTCATGGCATTGCGACGGCCGCGGGATGCCAGCTGGTGTCGATGTGCGACCTTGCGGTGGCGGCCGACACGGCGCGCTTCGCGTTGCCGGGGGTGAACGTCGGTGTGTTCTGTTCGACGCCGGCCGTCGGCGTGGCACGCAACATCGCACGAAAACGCGTCATGGAAATGTTGCTGACTGGCGAAATGATCGATGCGCCGACGGCCCTGGACTGGGGGCTCGTCAACCGCGTGGTGCCTGCGTCGGACTTGGACGGGGCCGTGCAGGATTTTGCCGACGGGATCAAGGCCCGGAGTCCGGTCGTGGTCGCCTTGGGCAAGCGCGCGTTCTATGCCCAGATCGACCGAGGGCTGGCGGGCGCCTATGAAACCGCAGGCGAGGCCATGGCGTGCAACCTGCTGGAACCCGATGCGGCGGAAGGCATCGATGCGTTCCTGGGCAAACGTGCACCGCAATGGCACTGAAGAAGAATTGAGTTCCTGGTTGCGCCGATTGCCGTGGCACCCCCATAATCGCCGGCCACCAGAGTACGGTTAACGCAGGAGAGGGCGCCGCGCGGGCGCGCCCACGGCACGGAAGTCTGTGGCACAAAAATGGCCGACCAGAATGGTCCACGATACGATTCTCGAAACGAGGGGACTGACCAAGGAGTTCAAAGGTTTCGTCGCGGTCAAGGACGTGAGCCTTTCTGTCCGACGTGGCAGCATCCATGCGTTGATCGGGCCCAATGGCGCCGGCAAGACGACCTGTTTCAATTTGCTCACTCATTTCCTGACACCGACCCGTGGCAAGATCATTTTCAACGGCAATGACATCACCGGTTCGCGCCCCGCCGCCATTGCCCGCATGGGCCTGGTGCGTTCTTTCCAGATCTCTGCCGTGTTTCCTCACCTGACCGTGATTGAAAACGTGCGCATCGCATTGCAACGCAAGCGGGGACATTCTCTGGATTTCTGGCGCTCTGCGGATTCGTTGCACGACCTGGACGGCCGTGCTTCGGAACTCATCGAGGCCGTCGGGCTGACGGAATTCACGCATACGCAGGCGGTTGAATTGCCCTATGGACGCAAGCGCGCGCTGGAAATTGCGACGACTCTGGCGCTCGATCCCGAAATGATGCTCCTTGACGAACCGACCGCGGGGATGACCCACGAAGACGTCGATCGAATTGCCACCCTGATCAGGAAAGTGGCGGCCAATCGCACGGTGCTTATGGTCGAGCACAACCTGTCGGTGGTTTCTACGTTGTCCGATCACATCACGGTCCTGGCGCGTGGAGAGATCCTGGCGCAAGGCGACTATGCGACGGTGTCGACGCATCCGGAGGTCGTGCGGGCCTACCTTGGAGCAGGGCATGCCTGACGTTGCCGCCGCAACCGCCGCGGTTACGCCGGTGGCCGGCGAGCCGTTGCTCGCCGTGCGCGGATTGCATGCATGGTACGGCGAATCGCACATCCTCCATGGCGTGGATTTCGACATTGCCACGGGCGAGGTCGTCACGCTGCTGGGACGCAACGGCGCCGGCAAGACCACGACACTCAAGTCGATCATGGGTGCGGTTCCGCGGCGCGAGGGATCGATCGCGTTCGAAGGTACGCAGACGATCGCGTTTCCCTCCAATCGCATCGCCCGACTCGGCATTGCCTGGTGTCCGGAAGAGCGTGGCATCTTTGCCAGCCTGGATGTCGAGGAAAACCTGCTTTTGCCTCCGATCGTGCGCGAGGGTGGCCTCCCGTTGGCGGAAATCTATGAACTTTTTCCTAATCTCAAGGAACGGCTGCACAGCCAGGGCACCAAGCTCTCCGGTGGCGAACAGCAAATGCTGGCGATCGGCCGCATCCTGCGTACGGGTGCGCGCCTCCTGCTGCTCGACGAACCTACGGAAGGGTTGGCGCCGGTGATCGTGCAGCAAATCGGCCGCACAATTGCGCAGTTAAAGCAGCGGGGCTTCACCATCCTGCTGGTCGAACAGAATTTCCGATTCGCGTCCACCGTCGCGGACCGGCACTATGTAATGGAGCACGGTCGCGTTGTGGACATGATCCGCAACGCAGACCTCGAAGCAAACATGGCCAAGTTGCACGAGTACCTGGGTGTGTGATCAACCAATACGATCCAATCAATGCCCACGCCTGATAACCAAGCAACCGGCCGGTGCGACCATGAAGCGGGCAATGTCAAACTCACAATCAACGTAGGAGCATCATGAATACATTCAAGCGAACGATGATCGGCATGGCAGTCGCCGCAGCAGTTTCAATCGGCACGGCACAGGCCCAGGTTTCCGACGGTGTGATCAAGATCGGCGTATTGACCGACATGTCCAGCCTATACACGGACCTTGCGGGCGCGGGTTCGGTCGCCGCCGCCAAGCTGGCGATCGAGGATTCCGGCATCGAGAAGCGCGGCTACAAGGTGGAAGTCCTATCGGCCGACCACCAGAACAAGCCGGATATCGGATCGGCGATTGCGAGCAAGTGGTACGACGTCGAAAAGGTCGATGTTATCGCCGACGTGCCGAATTCCGGCGTTGCCCTGGCTGTTAACCAGATCACCAAGGACAAGAACAAGGTGTTCCTTGCGTCGGGACCCGCGTCGTCGGACCTGACCGGCAAGGCCTGCTCGCCCAACACGGTGCACTGGGCCTACGACACATGGATGCTTGCCAACGGCACCGGCGGCGCCATCGTCAAATCCGGCGGCGACAGCTGGTTTTTCATTACCGCCGACTACGCGTTTGGGCTTGCGCTCGAACGCGACACCGAGGCCGTGGTTCTCAAGAACGGCGGCAAGGTGCTGGGCAAGGTGCGCGTACCTCTCAACAACCAGGACTTCTCGTCGTTCCTGCTGCAAGCGCAGGCATCTAAAGCCAAGATCGTGGGCTTGGCCAATGCGGGCGGCGACACTACCAACTCGATCAAGCAGGCGGCTGAGTTCGGCATTGTCAAGGGTGGGCAAAACCTTGCGGGTCTGCTGGTGTTCCTCACCGACGTGCACGCACTCGGCTTGCCGACAGCGCAAGGCCTGATCATCACCAACACGTTCTATTGGGACCAGAACGAACAGTCGCGGGCGTTTTCCAAGCGCTTCGAGGCGCAGGACAAGGGCATTCATCCGACGATGGTGCACGCCGGCGTCTATGCGTCGGTGTTGCATTACCTGAAGGCCGTGGAAGCGTTGAAGAACGACAGCGATGGCGCCAAGGTCGTGGCCAAGATGAAGGAAACGCCGACGGACGACCCACTCTTTGGCAAGGGCACCATCCGCGTCGATGGCCGAAAAATCCACCCGGCCTACCTGATGGAGGTGAAGAAGCCGTCCGAGTCAAAGGGGCCGTGGGATTACTACAAGGTCCGCGCAACCATCCCGGCCGACCAGGCGTTCCGTCCGCTCGCCGACGGCGGCTGTTCGCTGGTGAAGTGATGATGGGCCAGGCCGCGAGTCATGCCCGCATGGTCTCGCGGCCCAGGGCCGACGTTATTCCCGCGCTCGCGGGGATCCAGTGTCTTCCGGTATGGACGACGCTGGGTTCCCGCTCTCTCGGGAACGACGAAAGTTAGGTAGGACCCGCAGCATGTCTGAAATCTTCGGCGTGCCGATCCAGGCCCTGTTGGGGCAACTGTTGATCGGACTCATCAACGGCGCGTTCTACGCCATGCTGAGCCTGGGACTGGCCGTCATCTTCGGCCTGCTCAACGTGATCAATTTCTCCCACGGCGCCCAATACATGATGGGGGCGTTCTGTTCCTGGCTGCTGCTCGAGAGACTGGGCATCGGCTACTGGTGGTCGCTGCTGCTGGCGCCGCTGATCGTCGGCCTTACTGGGGTCGTGATCGAGCGCACGATGCTCTCCCGTCTGTACAAGCTCGACCATCTCTACGGATTGTTGCTGACCTTCGGCCTGGCCCTCATTTTCCAGGGCATCTTCACCAACTACTACGGCAGTTCAGGGCAACCTTATCGCTTGCCGGAAGAATTCCTGGGCGCCTACAACCTGGGTTTCATGTTCCTGCCGAAGTATCGCGCCTGGGTGATCGTCGCCTCCGTCCTGGTCTGCGCCGCGACCTGGTTCGTCATCGAGCGCACCAAGCTCGGTTCCTACCTGCGCGCCGCAACGGAGAACCCCACGTTGGTCCAGGCCTTTGGGATCAATGTGCCAAGAATGATCACTTTGACCTATGGTTTCGGCGTGGCGTTGGCCGCATTCGCGGGCGTGATGGCCGCACCAATTTACCAAGTCAATCCGCAAATGGGGGCAAACATCATCATCGTGGTGTTTGCGGTCGTTGTCATCGGCGGCATGGGGTCGATCTTGGGCGCCATCCTGACCGGCTTTGGGTTGGGTGTCGTGGAGGGCCTGACCAAAGTGTTCTATCCGGAAGCTTCCAATACCGTGATCTTCGTGGTGATGGTCATCGTGTTGCTCGTCAAGCCTGCCGGTTTGTTCGGCAAGGAAAAATAGGGCAGAAATCGTGACCATTGCCACTACCGACGCGGCAGCAACCAACCCGCGGACCATGTTGATTGCAACCATGGTCATGGCGGTCGCCCTGGTGCTGGCCCCGCTTTTGGGCGTCTATCCGGTGTTCCTCATGAAGGCGCTGTGCTTTGCGCTGTTCGCATGCGCGTTCAACCTGTTGATCGGTTTTGGCGGCCTGCTTTCCTTCGGTCACGCGATGTTCCTTGGCTCCGCGGGGTATATCTGCGCGCACGCTGCCAAGGAATGGGGTTGGCCGCCTGAATTCGCCATGCTTGCGGGGACGATCGCGGCGGCGGCGATGGGTGTGGTCGTTGGCCTGCTGGCCATCCGGCGGCAGGGCATCTATTTTGCGATGATCACATTGGCGCTGGCGCAAATGGTATTTTTCTTTTGCCTGCAAGCGCCGTTCACCCACGGCGAGGACGGAATCCAATCGGTACCGCGCGGCAAATTATTCGGCGTACTGGACCTCTCCAACACACTGGTCATGTACTACGTGGTGCTGGCCGTCTTCCTTGCCGCGTTCCTTTTCATTTACCGCGTCGTGCATTCCCCGTTTGGTCAGGTGTTGAAGGCCATCCGCGAAAACGAACCGCGTGCGATTTCGCTGGGGTACGACGCCGACAAATACAAGTTCATCGCCTTCGTCCTCTCGGCTACGCTTGCGGGACTCGCTGGCGCGACCAAGGCGATCGTGTTCCAGTTGGCTTCCCTTACCGATGTGCATTGGACGATGTCGGGCGAAGTCGTTCTCATGACACTACTGGGCGGCATGGGCACCATCTTCGGCCCGGTGGTCGGCGCGTTCACGATCATCGGCCTCGAGAATTTCCTGTCGGGTTTTGGCAGCTGGGTCACGGTGATCACCGGGGCCATCTTTGTGATCTGCGTGCTCGCGTTTCGCCGCGGCATTGTGGGTGAACTGGCAGCATGGTGGGTACGCCGCCGCAGCTGAAGCGGCTCGCGGCCGGCGTTGCTTTCGCTGCCGCATTTTTCTTCAGCGACTCCTTCGCTGCCGGCGAATCACCGAGTCCTGGCGCCAAGCCATCCTATGTCGTCACGGGGCAGTGTCGCGACGGTCGGCCTCATGGCGCCTACGAACTGCACATGCCCGACGGCCAATTGCGCGTTGCCGGCGCATTTAATCAGGGCAAGCGCATTGGCACCTTCCTCTTCTGGTCCACCGCAGGGGTGCGCATTGCACTCTTGCCGTACGACGACGATTCCCTGAGCGGGACGGTGGCGCTGTGGTATTCGACCGGAACGGCAAGATCGGTTCCCAAGCCCAAACTCGAGGCCGTGTACGCGAACGGCCAGCTGTTCGGCGCGGTGCGATCGTGGTATCCGGATGGCCGACCACGAGCGGAGTACCGATATGCCAAGGGTGCGTTGGCGGACGCGCGAGCCTGGGATGCCAAGGGCGCCGCTTTGGCAACGGCCCAGGCGCGAACCCTGGCGTTGCGCGATGCGACCGAAGACCGACAGTTCTACAACGCACTCGAGGGAATCGTCCGAGACAATCCGCCGCAATGCACCGCTGAACGGACGAAGGCGTGACATCGAACGAGCGCATCGCCACATTCGAGGCGGCACTGATCGGGGCTCGTGGGACAGGCACTTCGCCGCTGGCTCCGGCTGCCGCCAAACGTGTCGACGGATTCGCATTACGTCCGCCCGCGTCGAGCGCCTATCCCGCGCCGGCTTCACGCATCGCCAAGGGGAGTCGTGGCGGTTGGGCCGCGCCGGCGTGCGTAGGTCGCGCCGGCCGTCGCGCCGGGTATCCGCAGGCCGGAGTTTGCGAACTCCGCACGCCGGCGCGGCCCAACCGCTGCAACGAACACGTCGACCGCTTGCCTGAATTGAGCCTCGTTGTCGTATGATTCCCACGCCCCCCATCCATTCACTCCCTGTCCGAAGGTGATTTCCATGCGCAATTCCTCCCTCCGCCGCGGCCTCGAAGGCATCGCACTGAGCCTGGCGCTCACCGCCGCACCCATGGCCGCCGCCGCGGACCTGAAAATCGCGGTCGCAGCCGATGTCACCTCGATCGATCCGCATTTCTTCAACCTGTTTCCCAACAACAACATTGCCGAGCACATCTTCGACAAGCTCGTGCAGATGGACCCCGACTCGAAGATGATTCCGGGAATCGCGACGTCCTGGAAGACGATCGACGCCACGACCTGGGAGTTCAAGCTGCGCAAAGGGATCAAGTTTCATGACGGCACGGAACTGACGGCCGAGGACGTCGTGTTTTCGATCGATCGCGTCCCGCTGGTGCCGAACAGCCCCGGAAGGTTTACCGCCTACACCAAGGCCATCATTTCGAAGCAGATTGTCGACCCTTACACGCTGCGCCTCAAATACGCCGCGCCGTATCCGCTGGCGCCTAACGACCTGTCGACGATCTACATCGTGTCGAAGAAGGTTGCGGCAAATGCGACGACCGAGGACTTCAACAGCGGCAAGGCAGCCGTCGGCAGCGGCCGCTTCAAATTCGTCCGCTACGTAAGCGGCGACCGCGTGGAACTCGCGCGCAACGACAACTACTGGGGCGACAAGCCGGGCTGGGACAAGGTCACGTTCAAGATCATCAAGAGTGAACCCTCGCGTGTCGCCGCACTGCTTTCCGGGGACGTCGATGCGATCGAAGGCGTGCCGACGGCGGACCTGGCCCGCATCAAGGCGGACCCGAAGTTCAACGTGACGTCGAAAATCTCACATCGCGTGATCTACTTCAATTTCGATCATCTCGACCGGGTCAGCCCGTTCATCACGGCCAAGGATGGCAAGCCGCTGGCAAAGAACCCGCTGCTCGACATCCGCGTGCGTCGCGCGATTTCCAAGGCGATCAATCGCCCGGCGATCGCCGAGCGCGTCATGGAAGGCCAGGCGATTCCGTCGGGACAGCTGGTCTCCGACAAGCTCTTCGGCAACGTGCCGGGCCTGAAGGCGGAGGCCTTCGATCCCGAGGGCGCCAAGAAACTGCTCGCGGAAGCGGGATACCCTGACGGTTTCAACATGACCATTCACGGCCCGTCCGGGCGCTACGTCAACGACGAAAAAATCGTCCAGGCCGTGGCGCAGATGCTGGCGCGGGTTGGCATCGTGTCCAAGGTCGAGACCTCGCCGATGGGCCCCTATGCGGCGCGTGCCTCGAAGCAGGAATTCAGCTTCGAGATGGTGGGTTGGGGCGCATCGACGGGCGAGGCCAGCTCGCCGCTGCGCTCGCTGCTCGCGACCTACAACACGGACAAGGGCCTGGGCGCAGTGAACTGGGGCCGCTACAGCAACCCCAAGGTCGACTACCTCATCGAGCAGGCGCTGCAACAGGTGGACGACGACAATCGCCGGATCATGCTGCAACGTGCCACCGAGCTGTCGATGTCGGATCTGGGGATCATGCCGATCCACTTCCAATACACGATATGGGCAACGGCGAAGGCGGTGACTTATGTGCCCCGTACCGACGAGTACACACTGGCGTTCCAGTTCAAGCCGATCAAGGGTTGATCGCGTCTTGAGCGACTTGTCGTTGTCTCATAGCGCCCAAGGGTAGGGTACCCCCTTTGGGCGTCTTCATCATCCGCCGCAGCATGCAGAGCGTGGTCGTGCTGCTGGTCATGTCGCTGCTGGTTTTCGTCGGCGTCTATGCGGTCGGCAATCCGATCGACATACTCATCAACCCACAGGCCGACCAGGCTGAGCGCGAACAGGCCATCGCTACGCTTGGCCTGGACAAGCCGTTGTACGCGCAGTACTTCGTCTTTCTCGGGGGCGCGCTGCACGGCGACCTGGGCAAGTCCTTTGTCCACGCCACGTCGGCGCTGGGACTCATCCTTGAACGCATGCCGGCCACTATGGAGCTGGCGCTGTCGGCGATGCTGATTGCGGTGGTCCTGGGCATTCCGCTGGGACTGCTGGCAGGACTGAAGCCCAACGGTGTTGCCGGCCGTTCGATCATGGCAGGATCGATCCTGGGCTTTTCGCTGCCGACGTTCTGGGTCGGCCTGATGCTGATCATGGTCTTCGCGGTTGACCTGCATTGGTTGCCGTCGAATGGCCGCGGTCCGACCACGCTGCTGTTCGGGCTCATCCCGGTTTCGTTCACGTCGTGGGAAGGCATCAAGCACCTCATCCTGCCCGCGACCAATCTTGCCTTGTTCAACCTCGCGTTATTGATTCGGCTCACTCGCGCGGGAACCCACGAGGCGCTGTTGCAGGACTACGTGAAGTTTGCCCGGGCCAAAGGCCTGTCCAATTCCCGCGTCATCGGCGTGCACGTGCTGCGCAACATCCTGATCCCCATCGTGACGGTGATCGGGCTCCAGTTCGGCGCGCTGATCGGGTTTGCCATCGTCACCGAAAGCGTTTTCGCCTGGCCGGGCATGGGAAAGCTGCTCATCGATTCCATCAATTTCCTCGACCGGCCGGTCATCGTTGCCTACCTGCTCGTCGTCGTTTTCCTCTTCATCATCATCAACCTGCTGGTCGACATCCTCTATTCCGCACTCGATCCGCGCGTACGCATCACCGACAGCAAGGGCTAGCCCGTGACGCCCGCCAACACCGTCGTGAGAGGTGTCGAGACACCATTCCAGCGCGTGGTCAGCGATTTTCTCGCCAATCCCGTCGCGGTTTTCGGTCTCGGGCTTTTGACATTGGTCGTGCTTGCCGCGGTTTTTGCACCGGTGATTTCGCCGCAGAATCCCTACGACCTCGCACAACTCGATGTGATGGACAGCCGCCTGCCGCCGGGGTCGCCTGCGCCCAATGGCGGCAGGTTCTGGCTCGGCACCGATGACCAGGGCCGCGACATGCTGTCCGCCATTTTCTACGGGCTGCGCATCTCGCTTGCGGTGGGCGTGATCAGCACCGTATGCGCGTTGATCATCGGCTTGACCATGGGACTCACCGCCGCCTATTTCGGAGGGAGATTCGAGACGTTCGTGATGCGCGTCGTCGACATCCAGCTGTCGTTTCCGGCCATCCTGATTGCACTGATCCTGATCGCCGTGCTGGGGCAGGGTACCGGCAAGGTGATCACCGCGCTCGTGACGGTGCAGTGGGCGTATTACGCGCGCACGGTGCGCGGCGCGGCGCTGGTGGAAAAGCGCAGGGAGTACATGGAGGCCGCGCGGTGTCTTGCGCTGTCGCCATCGCGCATCGTGTTCAGGCATCTGCTACCCAACTGCCTGCCGCCCATGATCGTCGTTGCCACTGTGCAGGTGGCAGGTGCCATTGCGCTTGAAGCCACATTGTCGTTCCTGGGCCTGGGCCTGCCGATCACCGAGCCATCGCTGGGACTCCTGATCGCCAATGGGTACCAATACCTGCTGTCCGGCAAATACTGGATAAGCTTTTTCCCGGGGATTGCGTTGCTGCTTACGATCGTCAGCATCAACCTCGTCGCGGACCAGTTGCGCGACGTCCTGAATCCCCGTCTGCAACGATGATCGATTCCGCCGAAGCGATCACCGAACCGGTCCTCGAGGTTGTCGGGCTGCGAACGCACTTCTTCACCAAGGCGGGCGTGGTGAAGGCGGTCGACGACGTGTCCTTTACCGTGGGCCGCGGGGAAGTGCTCGGCCTGGTCGGCGAGTCCGGCTCGGGCAAATCGATGACCGGCTATTCACTGATGGGTCTTATCGATACGCCTGGGAAAATCGTCGAAGGCAGCATCGTCCTGGACGGCATCGACATGCGCGCGCTCGATCCCGAGGAACAGCGTCACATGCGTGGCAACCGCATCGCGATGATTTTCCAGGATCCGATGATGACGCTGAATCCGGTGCTGCGAATCGATGTGCAGATGATCGAGGCGATCCTGGCGCACAGGAAGGTGAGTCGTGAAGTGGCGCGCAGCCGCGCACGCGAAGCATTGGTCAAGGTGGGCATTCCATCGCCGGATGAGCGGCTGCTTTCCTATCCGCACCAGTTTTCGGGCGGCATGCGCCAGCGTGTGGCCATCGCCATCGCATTGCTCAATCGCCCCGACTTGATCGTTGCCGACGAGCCGACGACGGCGCTCGACGTCACGATCCAGGGACAGATACTGTATGAGATCCAGAAGCTGACGCGGGAAACCGGCACGGCGTTGATCTGGATCACGCATGACCTGTCGGTGGTCGCCGGCCTGGCCGACCGCGTGTGCGTGATGTACGCCGGCCGCATCGTCGAGCAGGGTTCCTGCGAGGAAGTCCTGGCCCATCCCGCCCATCCATACACGCAAGGGTTGCTGGACTCTGTGCCCGCGAACAACGAGCGTGGTCAGCGGCTGAAGCAGATTCCCGGCATGACGCCATCGTTGCTGGACTTGCCTCCCGGTTGCCCGTTTCGCGAACGTTGCGGTTACGCCACGGTGGCCTGCGACGCGTCGCCGGAAATGCGTCCGGCAGGCGGGCCGGGGCAAAGTGTGCGTTGCTTTCATCCGCTGGTTCCTGCGCATGCCTGAGGCCATGGCTGCTTCGGTTTCGCGCCCGGACATTTCCGCCCTGGTTGAGTTGAAGGGCGTATCGAAGCGTTTCGTGAAATCGCTCGACATGGCCGCGAAGATCGGCAATCGTTTCGGCGCAAACTTGAAGGAAGAAGTCGTGCACGCCGTCGACAATGTCGACCTCGCGGTCGCGCCGGGTGAGGTCGTCGGGCTGGTCGGCGAATCCGGTTGTGGCAAATCCACCCTCGGGCGCATGACCGTCGGACTGCTTTCACTCTCCGAGGGCGAGCGCTTCTGGCAGGGCGAATCGCTGGCCGGACAGGACGCTGCGATGGCGCGCCGGCAACAGCTCAAGATGCAGATGATCTTCCAGGATCCCTACGCGTCGCTCAACCCGCGGATGCGCGTGCTGGATATCGTCGGGGAAGCACCGGTTGCGCACAAGTTGATCCGCGGCACCCAGCAGGTCGAGTATGTCGGCCTGATGCTGAATCGCGTGGGACTCGATCCGACGTTGATGCGCCGCTATCCACACCAGTTCTCCGGTGGCCAGCGCGCACGCATCGGCATCGCGCGCGCGCTGGCCGTCAAGCCGCAATTCCTGGTCTGCGACGAATCGGTCGCGGCACTCGATGTCTCCATTCAGGCGCAGGTCCTGAATCTGTTCATGGAATTGAAG
>JBDTPJ010000013.1:0-47991 GCA_039932755.1 Betaproteobacteria bacterium | reverse complement strand
CCACTCATTTGCCCACTCATTTGCCCACTCATTTGCCCACTCATTTGCCCACTCATTTGCCCACTCACTTGCCCATGGCGGTCGCGCCCTCGCGCACCGCGCGGACGATGTTGTGGTACCCAGTACAGCGGCAGAAATTGCCTTCCAGGCCCTCGCGGATCGCCTGTTCGTCGGCCCTCGGGTGCCTTTGCACGAGGTCGATGGCGCTCATCACCATGCCCGGCGTGCAAAAGCCGCATTGCAGCCCGTGACACTCCTTGAACGCCGCCTGCATCGGATGCATGGTGCCATCCGCGGCCGCGATGCCTTCGATGGTAACCACGGTGGCGCCATTGGCCTGCGCGGCAAGCATGTTGCAGGACTTGACCGCGCGCCCGTCGAGATGAACGGTGCATGCCCCGCATTGCCCGGTGTCGCAGCCAACGTGGGTGCCGGTCAGTGCCAGGTTGGTACGCAGAAATTCGACCAGCAGCGTGCGCGAATCGACATCCGCAGTCACGACCTTGCCGTTGACGGACAGCGATAACTTGACGGACACGAGTGCCTCCTTGGGTTGACGCCGCGTCGCGTGGATTACCTTTGCGCGGCGAAAATTGAAATTGGCTCTGCAAATGCGGGTAGACGGCAAGCATACTGCGCGCGTCCGGCTACGGCAATGCGACGGATAGCACCGATACGATTACTGCGGCGCAACACGGTCCAGGCGGCCCTGCCTAGTTGAGCGTGCCGATGTACTGCGCAAGGTTCTCGATGTCTTCGTCCGACAATGCGCCCGCCACGCTGGTCATGTTGCCCGCATCGTTGGTGCGAATTTTTGCCTTGAAGTCGTGCAGTTGCTTGACGACGTACTGCGGGTACTGTCCCGCCACCTTCGGAATCTCATTCTGGCCCGAGAAGCCGCCCATGTGACACATAGGACACAGCACGGCATCGGAGACCTTCCTGCCAGCCTCGGCCTTCGCGCTATCCACCTTGATCGCCAGCGGCAGTGGCTTCTGGGCTGCGAAAAAATTACCCAGGGCCATCATGTCGTCGCGCGACAGGTTCGCCGCCATCGGGGACATGATCGGATTGGTGCGCCGGCCTTCCTTGAAATCCTTGAGTTCGACATAGATGTAGCGCCAGGACTGCCCCGCAAGGACAGGGAATTCCGGATTCTGCGAGTTGCCGTTCGGGCCGTGGCACACGAAGCACGGCTCGGCAAGCTTTCGGGTGACTTCAGTGTCCTGCGCCAGTGCAGCCAAAGCGGTTAGCAGCGCGGCAGAGAGGAACACCGCAAGAATTTGCTTGGGCATTGATCTGATTCGTTCCGGTCCAAGGGCACAAAAAATGCGGCCACCCCGTTACTCGGAGTGGCCGCGCTGAGTCGAAGTTCAATATTCAGGGCAACGCAAACACTACAACGCTGTTGCCGCGTTTGGCGTCGATCTGGTTGTTGCCTCCCGCGGCGACGGCGACATACTGCTTGCCGTCGACCATGTAGGACACGGCGGGCGCATTGACACCCGCACCGGCATTGTATTTCCAGAGTTCCTTGCCCGTCTTCGCGTCGAAAGCCTTGAACCAGCCGTTGGCCTCGCCGTTGAACACGATGTCACCCGCCGTGGCCAGGACACCACCGATCAAAGGCTGCGGCGTCTTGGCGCCCCAGGCGACCTTGCCGGTGTCCAGATTGACGGCCACCAGCCGGCCCCACTGCTGTTCGCTGGGAATGGTCTTGAACGCGCCACCCAGCCACAGTTTGCCGCCCGGATAGGGTGAGGCCTCGACGTGATAGGTCATCGGCTGATGCAGGTTCGCCGCATAGGCCAGGCGCAGCTTCGGGTTGACCGCCATCGGCGACCATTCGACGCCGCCATTGGCGCCCGGCAGCATGCGCGCGCCTTCCTTGGTCGGCAGCACCCACATGTTCTCCTGCGGGATCATCGCCTCCGAGAAGCGGATCAGCTTGCCCGTTTCGCGATCGTGCACGTACACATGGCCCGTCTTGCCGCCGTGGATGACGACGTCGACCATCTTGCCCGACGCATCCTTGGCCTGGGTGAGGATCGGTGGGCTGACGGCATCGAGGTCCCACACGTCATGCGGCACATATTGCGAATGCCATTTGTACGCGCCGGTGTCGAGGTTTATCGCGACCATCGAATCGGTGTACAGGTTGTCGCCCGGACGGATCGCTCCGTAGAGATCGGGCGAAGGATTGCCCACGACAAAGAAAACCGTGCGCGACTTCTTGTCGATCGCGGGCGTCATCCAGACACCACCACCCAGCGTCTGGTAAAAGCCACCGCCGTCCTTGGCCAGTGTGGCTTTTTCCGCCGCGATGTCGCGATGCATGTCGCGGCCGGTCAGGTCGTTAACGGCCCACACGCCTTCGTGGCCTTTTTCCGGAACAGTGTCGAACGTCCACAGCAACTTGCCATCGGCCGCGTTGTACGCCTTCACGAAGCCGCGAACGCCATACTCGCCGCCATTGGTGCCGATCAGCACCTTTCCATCGACAACCGTGGGCGCCATCGTCTCCGAATAGCCCTTTTCCGGATCGGCGATCTGCGTTTCCCACAGCAGCTTGCCGGTCTTGGCATCCAGCGCGACCAGCTTGGCGTCGAGCGTGCCCATGAAAAGCTTCCCGCCCTCCATCGCCACGCCGCGATTGTTCGGGCCGCAACAATAGGTCGTGATCGGCCCCATCTTGTGCTTGTAATGCCAATATTCCTCGCCCGTCGTGGCGTTGACTGCATAGACATGATTGAACGACGTGGTGAGAAACATGACGCCATCGACCACGATTGGCGCCGTTTCCATGGACTCCAGAACGGCCGTCTGGAATACGAATGCAGGTCTTAACTTGCCGACGTTACCCGCGTTGATCTGGCTGCCGGGGTAATAGCGCGTCTGCTCGTAGCTGCCATTTGAATGCAGCCAGTTCTTGGATTCCTTGGCGCCGTTGTCCAGAGCCGCCTGCGACACGTTGGGGCTCGACGGCATCGGGGTTGCCGCGGTCGTGGCGCCGCCCGAAATTTCCTGTCCGTGGCTGGTGGCGGCAAGCGCCAGCGCAGCGGCGGTCAAAGCGATACAACCGGCAGTCTTTGACATATGACCCATGGATTCTCTCCTTGACGGTTCTTGTTGGAATTGTTTTGCACCAGCGCCGCGGGTAGCAGGCGGGAAGTTCCGGCCGCTTCAGTTCGATGTCGTTTATAGTACTTTTTTCGCGACGTCGCAACGTGCCCGACGTTGTGCGGCGCATCAATTCATCTCAATGCAAAGGAATATCGTGCTGTTGCGAATCATTGCCCTCCTTCTGTTGTTTGGCGTCAGCGCCTACCCCGCCCGCGCGCAATCTGCGCCCGACGACAACTTGTCACTCAACGCCCGCTTTCTCGCCGCCGCGCGCAGTGGTGACGCGCCCACGCTCGAGCGTGCCCTGGCGCAGGGCGCCGCGGTCAACTCGCGCAACCGCTTGGGCGAGAGCGCACTCATCATCCTGCTCAAGGGCAACAACGTGGATCTCGCGCAAAAGGTGCTGGCCGCCGGCGCCGATGTGAACCAGCCGGCAATCAATGGCATTACGCCGCTGATGACGGCGGCGTTCAACGGCCAGACCGCGATGGCCGGACAACTGCTGGCCAAGGGCGCCAACGTCGCCGCACTCGACAGACTCCAGAAAAGTGCCATGATCTATGCCGCCGGTGCGGGCCACACGGACATAGTCCTTATGCTGATTGGAAAGGGTGTCCAACCGAACGCGGTGTACGACAATGACCTGACTGCGCTCATGTGGGCTGCGGGATTCGGCAAGACCGCGACGGTAAAGGCCCTGCTGGCGGCTGGCGCGGACCCGAAGTTGCGCGACAATCGCGGCAAGACCGCGGCGGACATGGCGCGCGAAGGAAAATTCGAAGAAACCACGGCCCTGCTGGCCGCCGCAAAGTAGTGCGAGAATTGAAAGGAGCACCATGTCCCTGCCGTCGTCCCACTACCGGTCCCCCACTTCGTCCTTGATTCTTCTCCGGAATGGTCTCGTCGCGACGCTGCTGTTTGCCTGCGCCGCTTTGGGGAACGCCGCCGAAATCGGCCAGGTCAAGGTCTCCCGTGGCCAGGTGACAATCGAGCGGCAAGGCAAGAGCTCGCCGGCTACGGTGGGCATGCGACTGCAGACTTCCGACTTCGTGCGGACCGGCGTGGATGGTTCGGTCGGCATCACCATGGACGATGACTCACTATTGTCGGCGGGACCGAACAGCGAACTCTCGCTGGATCGCTACACTCTGAATTCCACGACCAATCAGGGACGTTTCGATTCGTCACTCAACAAAGGCACGTTGGCAGTCATCTCGGGCCGCATCGCCAAGCAATCGCCGGACGCGATGACCGTGCGCACGCCCAACGCGATACTCGGCGTTCGTGGAACGGAATTTGTCGTGAGCGCCAATGACTGACCTACTGACTGATCCGCGGCGAAGGCTTCGTCGCACGGCGACGGTGGTGTCGCTCGCCTTGCTCTGTGGATGCGCCACCAGCACAGTGGTGCTGCTCCCAGAAGAGGACGGCCGGCAAACCTCGATATCGGTCAAGCAGGGTGGCACCGAAGTGATACTTGAACAGCCCTATGCCGCGGCCAGGGCCAACGCGCTCGGCCCCCGCGCCTATGTAGCAACGCCAGAGGACGTGCAGGCAAAATTTGCCCCGGCGCTCGCGGCGCAACCGGCGCGGGCAACGACCTTCACCCTCTACTTCATCGAAGGCAAGGACGAGTTCACCGAGGAGTCCCGGCAGGACGTGGACCGGATCCTGTCGGAAATCGCGAAGCGACCCGTGCCCGATGTCCTGGTCGTGGGCCACACCGACGCGGTTGGCAACGATCAGACCAACGACGCGCTTGGCCAGCAGCGCGCGGAAACGGTGCGCGCCGCGCTGATGAAACTGGGCATACCTGCGGATGACATCCGCGCCATTTCGCGCGGCAAGCGCGCACTGGCGGTACCTACCCCGGACGGTGTGGCAGAGCCACGCAATCGGCGCGTCGTGATCCTCGTGCGTTGACGCGCGCTCAGGGTCAGCGTCGGTCCATCAATCCGGGACGCCAACGCCAGACCAGTACAGTGACATCGTCAGCGGGTTCGGCCGTCCCGACGAACAAATTCACGTCCGCAAGCACTGCCTCGACGACGGCATTCGCACTCCCTTTCTCGTCACCAGGATTGTCACTTTTCGCCATTCCCTCGAGCACGCCACGTAGCCGGCCGCTGCCATAGCGCGCGCCTGCGCCGTTTTGCGCGTCCACGACGCCGTCGCTGACCAGGCAAAGCAGGTCGCCCGCGCGCAGCACTTGGCGGCCGGTGGTATAGGCAAAGTCATCGACCGTGCACAGCGGTGGGCCCGCCCCTTCCGTGAGGCGGGCAAAGCCAACCTCGGCCGCGCGCAGCAGATAGGGGTCCTCGTGCCCTGCGTTGCAGTAGGCAAGCTCACCGGTCGCAAGGTCCAGGATCCCGGCAAATACCGTGACGAAGTACATTTCCGGATTGTCCCTGGACACCTCGGCATTGGCGGCGCGCATCAAGTCGCTGATGGACGCGTCCGGTTGTCGCAGTGTCGCGCTCTTGTACAGCGCCTTGCTGATCGCCATGAAAATGCTTGCCGACAGGCCCTTTCCCGCCACGTCTCCGACGAGGAAAAACAGGCGATTGCTGTCGAGTCGAAAAAAATCGTAGAGATCTCCCCCGACTTCCCGCGCCGGAATCATGGTCGCTGCGAGATCGATTCGCGGCTCGTCCTGCAGCGATTCGGCGCGAGGCAGGATTCCGGTCTGGATGCGTTGCGCCGCCTGCAGTTCACCGGCGACGACCGCGGCCTGTTCCC
The DNA here is from genome assembly GCA_039932755.1 of Betaproteobacteria bacterium. GTDB lineage: Bacteria > Pseudomonadota > Gammaproteobacteria > Burkholderiales > Casimicrobiaceae > VBCG01. The sequence goes on along the minus strand of JBDTPJ010000013.1, from coordinate 42,129 downwards.
GTTGTGCCTGCACCACGCGCTCCAGCGACTTGCGCCGCCGCGCCGCTTCAGTCAACGTCAGCACCAGCAACATGCTGAACAGGACGAGCAAGCCCAAACCCGGCGTCGCGGCGTCAAACAGTTGCCGCTGCGAGCGAAATCCAGCGAATGCGGCCAGCGCCAGGGCCAGCACACACCCGAGCGCCAGCAACGCCGCATTGCGCGGCCGCCACCGCGGCGTGGCCCAGATCAGCAGCAATCCGAGCAGCACGAACACGGCGATCTCAAGCGCCGGCGCCCAACGCGCACGTTGCAGCCACGTCTGGTCCTTCATGTTCTCGAGCAACTGCGCGTGAATTTCGCTTCCGGGCATGGCTTCACCCAATGGCGTGTTCTGATAGTCGGTCAGTGCCAGGCCGGTCATGCCGACGAGCACAAGCTTGTCGCGCAGGTCCCGCGGATCGACGTTGCCGTTGAGGACGTCGATGGCGGATAGGTATCGGCGCGCATCGCGCGGCGAATAGTAGATGCGCATGGACCCGTCGTCCTCTGTCGGCGCGTTGAAGCTGCCGATGGTCACACCCTTCACCGCAGACCCCGATGTATGCAAGCCAAGGGCCGGCACATGCAGCGCGACTCTGAGCATTTCGACAGTAAGCGCCGGCGTCAGCGTCCCGTTGATGCTGGACACCAGCGGCATGCGCCGGATGACGCTCTTGGCCGGATCACTCATCGACATCAGGCCATGGCCAATCGCTGCCCGATCGAGCTGGTCGATACTAGGAAGCACTCCCTTGAACTGACCGACGCCGGGCGCTGGGCCCGGCAAGTCACCTTGCCGCGCCGTATCGAAGACCGAGAACGGCGTTGCCCGCAGTACCTTGGGCGCAGCGTCAGGCATTTCTATTCCCACCAATCCAAGCACCACAGGCCCCGCGCGGATGGCGGCGGCCAGTTCCGCGTCGTTGGACGGCAGTGCCGCCAATCGTGCCGCAAGGACAGGGTCCTCGCGTTGTGCCTGCTCCAGGACCTGTTGTGGCGACATCCGGTCCGCCTCCGACATGAGGATATCGACACCGATAGCCAGCGGTTGGTAGTCCTCGATCTTGCGCAGAAGCCTGGCCAGGATCGTTCGCGGCCAGGGCCATTGGCCCAACGCCGCGAGACTCCTTTCGTCGATCTCGACCACCATTGCTGGTGTTGACTCAATCTGGCGCGGCGACACCCTCTGGTAGGCATCGAACCAGAGCGACTGCAGGCGCGCGTCCCACATCGGCTCGACGCCGACGAGTATCGCCAGAATGCCAAGGGTCAGCAGTCCGCGCGTCCAAATGCGATGGGCCGCGCGCGACTCTGACCACTTCTCCGGCGCCATGGCTGTCACGGGCGCTTTTACCACGTCGCGCTCATCAGGCATCCGTTGGCTCCCAAGGATCCCGCTCAATCACCGCACTCATTGACCAGACCCCTTTACCAGGAAGTCACAACTCGATTTCCATCCCGTCATACGCAGCGGAAACGGCGAGTGGCCTGGACGTGCGGGTGATCTCCTCGTAGCGCCGTGTTTCCGCGAGCACGCGGGCAATGGCATCGTCGCCGTGAATGGGTTCATGATGGAAGAGACAAAGATGCCCGACCGCGGCCAACTGGCACAACTCGACGCCAACGATATTGCTCGAGTGCCCCCAGTCGGCCTTGACCGAGATGGCCTCGGCAAGTGAATACATGGCGTCGAAGATCACCACATCGGCATCCCGAAAGAAATCCACGTAGGTCGCCGTCTCGGCCGAGTCGGCCAGCGCATGTTCGGAGTCCGTCGTGTAGATGACGGACCGGCCGCCCGACGCAAAGCGAAATCCGAATGAATCGCCGGAGTGCCGCTGCAACATGACGCTCACCTGCATGCCCGCAATGTCGTAGTGAACGCCCGGTTCCAGGCGAATGAACTCGATGTCGGCAGTCAATGCCGAAAAATCCACAGGGAAGGAAGGCGCGGCCTGCTGCCGCCGCAATGCGGCTTCAAGCTCGGCGTGACCGCCGTAGATTCGAATGCGATTGCCCGGAATGTAGGCCGGCGTGAAAAAAGGGAACCCCATGATGTGGTCCCAATGCACATGCGACATGAAGACATGATAAGTCTGCGGCGATGCCGCCCCATGGCGCGCGATCGCCCTCTGGCCGAACGGGCGCACGCCAGTGCCGAGATCGCACAACACGTATTCCGCTCCGCCGGTTTCGATTTCGACGCAGGCCGTGTGTCCGCCGTAGCTGCCCGCCACCGGAAAGCCGAGTCCATCGACGAACGCGTCGAGATCGGCATCACCCGTAAAGTTCCTGCCGGAAGCGGCGCGCAGTGCCCGGATGACCTTGTCGCGTACCCCGGATGCGGTCAGCGCAACGGGAAGCGATCCGCGCGTGCCCCAGAAACGGATCCGCTTCAATTCGTTTCCGCGTCGAAGGCCGCGAGCGCCGGAGCCGACAGTTGCGCCAGCGCTGCGCGCACATCGGGAAAGATCTCAAGAACGTGATTGAAACGTGCGATGGCGAAGATTTCCTCGGTTGCCGGCTGCAGGGCCGCCACGGCGATCCTGGCGTTGGCCGCACGTAGTTGCTTGGCGGCAAGGAGAAGCACGCGCAAGCCCATGCTGCTGATGTAGTCGACGCGCGAGAAGTCGAGCACCACGGCGCAATTGCCCCGGGCGGCCGCATCGAGGACGGGCGCAAGCGAGAGCTTCAACCATTCGGCGTTGGGATGGTCGATCTTCCCGGCGGGCGTGGCCAAGAAGACATCGACAAGGCGCTTGCAATCGAATTGCACGACTCCCCCCGAATCCGGCACTCTATCCCAACAGCTCCGCGCATTGCCTTTCAGTCCCACCGCATTTCCCGACCGCGTTTCCCTACCTCATTTCTCTACCTCATTTCCCTACTCTACTACGCGTCGTTTCCCCGCCTTGCCAATCCCCATCCGGGCGAGCGTCCCATCCCGGTCAAATAGCGCGTGTTTGAGTGCAGCGGCGAGATGCAGCGCAATGGCGGCGGCCAGCACAAAACTGGTGACGAGGTGAATGTTGCTGCATAGATCCTTGAGGGACTCATCCTTTCCGCCCCAGGACGGAAGCGTTACGCCGAAAAACCTGACGGGATAGCCGCTGAACACTGAACCCAGATAGCCTGCAACGGGCATCACGAATAGCGCCAGGTACAACACCCCATGATTGATCTGCGCCGCCCGCCGCTGCCACGCAGGCATGGCCGGCAGTGCCGGCGCCGGGTGCCGCCAGCGCCACAGGATGCGCAGGACCATCAATGCCAGGATGACCAGTCCAAAGGACTTGTGGAGGTTGTAGGCGTCAACCCGAGGTCCCGATGGCTGTTTGGGAATGCCCTGCATCCACCAGCCCCATTTGATCTGGACCAGGACGGCCAGGGCGATCAACCAGTGCAATGCAATGGCTGTCGGTGTATAGCGTTCAGAATGCGGCACTGACACTCACTCCTGCGAACCAGTTGCGACCAGGTGCGGGCTCGTAATATCGCCCATTGGTATCTCCGACAATAACTGAACCGACATAATTGACATTCGCGACGTTGTTGACGCGGACGTATTCCGAAATCTTGAAGCGCGTCACGTCCTGGGCGAAGCCGATCCGGACACTGCCGATCGTGTAGGCCGGGGCAAACGCCGTGTTGATGTCATTGGCGTAGACGCGCCCCACATACTGTACTTCGCCGGCGACGCTGAAGCCCGCATAGCCGCCGGGCGTCCAATCGATGACGCCAAAGGCTTGTTGCGGAGGAACGCCGGGCAACCGCGAGCCCGCCGGGACCACTACCGGCGGAATGCCCGAAGTGTAGGCATCCGCAAATTCAGCGAGCAGGTAGCTGTAGTTGACGTGCGCGGTGACCCCATGCCCCAGGTCCGCGTCCCACTCCGCCTCAAAGCCGCGCCGGTGCGTCTTGCTCGCATTACGAAACGTCGTGCGCCCGCCCGTCGCACTATCGATCACGATTTCCTGGTCGGTCGCGGCCGAGAACGCGGCGAGATTGACGCGCTGGTTTTTCGCCGGGAACCATTTCATTCCGATTTCATACGACGTCGAGGTTGCCGGATCGAGCGCAAGGTTCAATCCCCCACCCGTTGGTTTGTAGGCCAACTCGGCGAACGTGGGCGTCTCGAATCCCTGTCCATAGCTGGCGTATAAGTTGAGGCTGTCGCCCGCGTGCCAGACTACGCCGGCGATGGGACTCGTGTTGTAGTACGTTCGCGCGCCGCTGTCATCGGGATTGACGCCGACGATGTAGTGGTCGACCGATTCGTATTTGACGCGACTCGACCGTATGCCGAGTGTCAGCGCCCATTCGGGCAAAAAGTTCCATTGCGCCTCAGCGTAGATGTCGCCGCTGGTCACGGTGTCGTCTTCGTTCCGGCGCAATGCGCCAAGGGCACCATTGTTGTTGACGAAGCCCTGGCGCAATTCATGCAGCCGATCGGCATCCAGGCCCACATTGAGGGTCAGCGGACGGTCCAGAATATCGCTGCGATAAATCAAGCGCACGCCGGCGCCTTCGAAATTGCGATCGAGGTCGACCACGCCACCGGAGGAGGTGGCGCCGATCCCGGACAGTGCCAGGTATTGCCGTACTTGCCGCTGTCCGCCATAGCCCGTCACGCGCAGGGTGGTTTCGCCGTTGAGCACTTGGTCAATGGCAACGCCACCTTGCACCTGATTGATGGTCTTGCTGGTGTTGAAGAGTGTTGCCACCGGATCGGCCTGCCGTGGGTCAGCCTGCCACTGGGCATAGGTCAGTCCGAGCGGGTCTTCCGTCTGCGGCTGGTACTGCGAATTGGCAATCAACGTCACATGCGTCGAAGCGGTCGCGTTAAACGTCAGCTTCGCGTTGGCGATCTGGCGCAATGCCGCGGAGTGATCGCGGTAGCCGTCCGTGTCAAAGTTGCTGAAGGCGGCGACATAGCCGACGCCACTGGCAATTCCCGTTGCCTTGACACCCACCATGGACGTGCCGTAGCTTCCGATGCTGGCGGTGACGTTGACTACGGGCACCTCGGTTCCGTCCTCCGTATACACCGACACCACACCGCCCGACGCATTGCCGTAGATCGTGGAAAACGGACCGCGCAGTACTTCGATGCGCTTGGCCGAGAGCAGGCTGAAGCTGCCCGTTTGCCCCTGCCCGTCCGGCATCGTGGCCGGTATGTCGTCCTGATACAGGCGTACGCCGCGCACACCAAAGGCTGCGCGCGCGCCGTAGCCGCGTGAACTCAGTTGCAGGTCTTGCGCGTAGTTGTTGCGATTGGCCGCGAACACACCGGGAACCCGCACCAGCGATTCGGAAAGGTTGATCGCCGGCTGGCCGTCGCGGATCGTCGCGCCGTCGATGACATTGGCCGACGCGGGCACATCGAACAGCCGTTCCGCGCCGCGTGTCGCCGCGACGGTCACAGGATCGAGCGCTGTGGTGGCATCCGCCGGTGGCGCCTGTCCGTAAACTGAATTCGGCCCCATGATCCCTACAGCAATAGCCATTGCCATGGCGCCAGCAGAAAATCTGGCCAAGTCGCGAGGATGGTTCCAGGCGACGCCGAGGGGCATGTCGGGGGGTAAAGCCAAAGTAGAATACGGCGAAGTGACCGGGGCGGGAAGTGATGCGTCGTGTAGCATAAAAGAAACCGGCTGCATTCGAAAGCAAACCGCAGCCATTGATCCGTCTGCAGGATAGCCTGTTGCGAGGGAAAAACACGATGGCATTGCGATTGTCCGGTGCAGCGACCCTGCTGGCGCTGCTCACCCCACTGCTTGTCCCCAGTCCGCTTCAGGCGGCGACTGCCTATGTGCCAAACGAGGGCAGTGGGACCGTCAGCATCATCGACACGGTCACCGACAAGGTCACGGCAACCGCTCGCTATGGAAAAAGACCACGCGGCATCGCCCTCTCTGCTGACGGGACCCGCCTGTTCCTGTCCGACCAAACCGCCAACGCGCTGGTCGTGGTCGACACGGCCAAAGGCGCAACGATTGCGACGATTCCGCTGGGTGATTCGCCGGAGGCAATTTACCTTTCGCCGGACGGCAAGTGGTTGTCCGCCGCCATCGAGGAAAACGACCAGGTCATCATCGTCGACGTCGCGGCACTGAAAGTGGATCGCACGATCAAGGTGAAAGGGAAAAATCCGGAGCACGCCGTTTTCAGCCCCGACGGCAAGTGGCTCTATGTCAGCGCCGAGGAAGCGGACAGCGTCGACATCGTCGACCTCGGGCAGAACGTGGTGACCAAGTCGGTCAAGGTCGGTGACCGTCCGCGCGGCATAGGTTTTCTTCCCGACGGCACCCGCGCCTACGTCGCTGCGGAAAATGCCGATATCGTCAACGTGATCGATACCGCGACCCAGGAAATCATCGCGCGCATCAAGGCTGGCAGCCGCTCCAACGGCGTGCTGGTGCATCCGGACGGCAAACGCGTGTTCGTGACGTCCGGTGGCAAAGGCTCAGTGCAAGTCATCGATACGGCCACCAACACGATCGTGGCGGAAACGCCTGTCGGCAAGCGTCCCTGGAACATGGCCCTCACACCCGACGGCAAAAAACTCTACGTGGCCAGCGGCCGCTCCAACGCTGTCGCCGTTGTCGATACGGACACCTACAGGAAGATTGCCGAGATACCCGTCGGCGAGTTGCCTTGGGGCGTGGCCATTCGCTGAATGGTGCGCAGGTCGTCCGCCAGCAATCCGCTTTCGGTTGCGATGCGAATCAGCTGCGTGGGTGTTTGCGCACTAGCCATGGGAGTTCTTGTCCTTGCCAGTGCGCCGGCCGGCGCGCAAGGCGCTCCCGTTTCCTTGGACAGGGTCGAGGTCATTGGCACGGCACCATTGCCAGGCATGGGAACTCCGCTGGAGCAGGTGCCGTCGAACGTGCAGACCTTTGGCACGCGCGACCTTGATCGCCAGCGGACCGGAGGTGTTGCCGATTTCCTGAATCTCAACGCCAACAGCGTTAACATCAATACGCCGACCGGCAATTCGTTCCAGTCCGATGTGAGTTTTCGCGGCTTTACGGCATCGGCGCTGCTCGGCACACCGCAGGGCCTGTCGGTATTCCAGGACGGCGTGCGCATCAACGAGGCATTTGCCGACGTCGTCAACTGGGACCTCGTCCCGAAGAATGCGGTGGCTTCGATGCAGTTGCTTCCGGGATCCAATCCGGTATTCGGACTCAATACGCTGGGCGGCGCGCTGACCATCAACATGAAAGATGGCTTCCGCTACCAGGGCGCCAGCGCCGACGTTTCTGGCGGATCGTTTGGCCGTACCGCGCTGTCCGCGGACATGGGCGGCAACAATGGAATAGGGGCCGGTTACGCCGCTGTCGAAGGCATCGACGACAATGGCTGGCGCGATCATTCGTCGTCCAGGATCCGCCGCATGTACGCCCGCGGCAATGTCCATCTGGCAAATAACGACTTCAACCTGGCCCTCACGCTCGCCGATAATTACCTCGAAGGCACGCAGGCCCTGCCTGTGTCGATGTTGGACCAGCCCAAGCAGGCCTACACCTGGCCCGATACCACCGACAACAAGCTCACGTTCCTCAACGCGAATTGGCAAAATACGGTGGCACCGGACACGATCGTGGCGGCCAACGCCTATTACCGCCAGTTGCGCACGACCGGCTACAACAGCAACGTCAACGGTGACTACGCGCCGCCCGACCAGCCCTACCAGGCGTTCAACATCTACACGAGTGCAACCACGAATTCCTGGGGCGCGTCATTGCAGGCCACGCTGCAGCGCAATTGGTGGGGCGTGGGGCATCAGTTGGTCGCCGGCCTCGCGCTGGACTCCGGGAGGACGAGCTTTACACAAAGCGAGCAGCCCGCCATTTTCGTCGCCGACCGCGATACGGTCGGCGTGGGTGACTACGAGCCGGGAAACGACGTCAGCGCGACTAATCGCTACGCCGGCGTCTACATTGCCGACACCATCATGATCTCGCCCCAATGGAGCGTGTTGCTGGCCGGGCGCTACAACACTGCGCGCATCACGACGCAGGACCGCTCGGGTGAAACGCCGGCGATCGACGGTACCAATACGTTCCGCCGCTTCAATCCCGCCGCCGGCATCACCTGGACGCCTGACACACAGGTAAACGCGTTCGCCAGCTTCAGCCAAGGCATGCGCGCGCCCACGCCGGTGGAGTTGACTTGCGCCGATCCGGAAGCACCCTGCACGCTCCCCAATATTTTCGTCGCCGACCCGCCGCTGAAACCCGTGCTGGCGACGACCTATGAAGCCGGTATGCGTGGACGCGTCGGTGCCTCCAGTTTCTACAGCGCCGCCATTTTTCGCACGGAGCTTACCGACGATATCCAGTTCATCGGCGTGGGCAGCGGGGCCGTGAATGCCGGCTATTTCCAAAATGTGGGCAAGACCCGAAGGCAGGGCGTGGAAATCACGGGGGGAACAACGCTGGGCGAAGTGCGCCTGGTTTGGCGCTACAGCCTTCTCGATGCAACGTTCCAGACAGCCTTCCGAGAGAGCAGTCCCAACAATTCAACCGCCGACGCCGCAGGACTGATTTACGTCCAGCCCGGCGATCGGCTGCCTACCCTGCCGCGCAACGCCTTTCGCCTGCGTGCTGACTGGGCGCACGGCCCCTTTGCATTGGGCGCTACGCTCGCCGCCTTCGATTCGCAAATTGCGCGTGGAAATGAGAATAACGCCGATCCGGCCGGGCGCGTTCCGGGTTATGCCCTGGTCGCACTGGACGCGAGCTGGAATGTCGCTCCCGAGTGGCAAGTGTTTGCGAGGGTGGACAATCTATTCAACCGGACCTATCAGAACTTCGGCATCCTCGGCGCCAACTATTTCCGCGGCCCGGGTGGCACCTTCGACACCAGCCTCGCCGGTCCCGAGGCATTTCGCGCGCCGGGGGCACCCATCGGCGCTTGGATAGGAATCCAGTACCGGCTCGACCGCGGCACGGGGAGCCGTTAAGCTCACGCGATCCGTCCATTTGTGATCGCGCGCGTTGACCTTCCAATCCTCCCGCCGCCGCCTGTTGCGGACAATGACCGCGCTTGGCCTGGCCGCGGCAACGCGTCCCGTCCAGCCGGGCTCCCCATCGCAGGTCGACGTCGGCGATTCGTTCTGCCGTACTGATGCGCGTCGCGCACAACACCTTCACATCCCGGGGGACGCCGGTTACCTTGGCCGGCTGGCACCGCGCGGCGACGCACTGACCCTCGTCGCGACACGAAATAGCGGAAGTGCCCTTGAAACGCGCGGTGGTGTTGGCGACGTGCGCGCGGCGCGGGGGCCCGGACCGCTTTCCTTCGTTGTCAGTCATCGCGGACGGCGTTACGCAAATCCAACACTGGTGCTGCAACGAGGAGAGCGCGTACGCATCACGCTGGTTAACGCACTGAGAGAGCCGACGATCACGCATTGGCATGGCCTGACGGTCGATACCCGAAACGACGGCAATGGTTCCGTGCTGGTTCCACCCGGCGCACGCTATGAATACGATTTCACCGTCCTCAACCGTGGCGGAATGTATTGGTATCACCCGCATCCGCATGGCATGACCGCGGCCCAGATGTATCGCGGCCTGTTAGGCGTCCTGTTGGTCGAGGATGACGACGAGCGCACGCTCCGCACGGCGCTGGACCTGAAGCCAGGCGTCACCGATATTCCATTGCAGTTGCAAGACCGTCGTGCGGGAGTCGATTACACACCTACGCCCGTGGACCTGGTCCACGGCTTCCTGGGGGACGAACTGTTCGTGAATGGCGCGCATTGCCCGTACCTCGACGTCGCCACCCGCCTCTATCGCTTCCGGATTCTGAATGCCGCCAATGCCAGAACGCTCTTGCTTGCGTTTCGCACGGCCGGTGGCGTGCCGTTGCCCTTCTCGTTGATCGGAAACGATGGCGGATTGCTGCCCGCACCATTGCAATGCACGAAGGTGTTCCTGGCGACGGCAGAGCGCATCGATGTGCTGATCGACTTGCGCCACGCGGCGATAGGCGACACCGTATTTCTGGAAACACTTGCTTTCGATCCGATGCACATGGAGCAAGCGCAACCACCGGGAAAAACGCAGGAAGAGCCGGCCGCGCCGCTTGACCATGCCGCGATGGGCCACCCGATGCCCGGCACGGCATCGGCCAGCGGCCACGTGCACGCCGGAACCTGGCCCGAGGGCGCGCCCCGCGCAGTGCTGGAAATGCACGTGCGCACGCGCGTCACCTACGATCGACGTGTACCAGCAACGTTGTCGTCCGAGCCCGTCATCGATACCACCAACGCCACACTGCGTCCACTGCGACTGGGCTATGCCAAGGGCCGCTGGCGCATCAACGATCGGGTATTCGAGATGGGTGTCTCGCCCATCGCAGTGGCACGCAGCACGGTGGAAATGTGGCTGATTCGCAACTATCACGCGAGCATGCCGCACGCGATGCATCTGCACGGGTTTCCGTTCCAAGTGCTCGCGCGTGAAACCAGCCCCGACGCCGTTGGCGCCCTTGCCATCGATGCCCACGGCCGACTTGCAACCGACTTGGGCCACAAGGATACGGTGCTGGTCTGGCCGGGCGAGTCAATGCGCATCGCCATCGATTTCACGCATCCCTTCGAGGGACCCCAGACCTACATGTTTCATTGCCACAATCTCGAGCACGAGGACGGCGGGATGATGCTCGGTGTCGCGGTCGCCTAAGGACCCGGCCATGGTTTCGGGTGCCGCCGCCGCGGTCCGGACGGAGGTTTAGAATGGCCGGCATGGGCCACGAAAACACGATCCCCGCGCACTGCCGATGATGCCCCCGGACGATCAGGTACTTGCGGTTGCCGTCCGCGCCGCGCGCAGCGCAGCATCCGTCATCGTCGACGCGGCGCGCGATCTGGTTCGCTTGCCGACGTTCTCCAAGGATCACGGCGAGATCGTGTCGACCGCCGATGTCGAGGCCGAGGATGCGATCGTCGCGACCATTCGCGCAGCCTTTCCCGGCCACGCCATCCTGGGCGAGGAGTCGGGCCACATTGCCGGCGCCCGCGATGGCGAGGGTTACAAATGGATCGTCGATCCGATCGACGGTACGGTCAATTTCGTTCACGGCTTTCCCTACTATGCGGTATCGATCGCGCTGGTCCGCGGCAATGACATCACACATGCCGTCGTCTATGACCCGGTACACGATGAATGCTTCACCGCAATCAAGGGCAAGGGTGCTCAGCGCAACGGGACGCCGTTGCGCGTCTCCGCCTGCACGGACATTTCGCAGGCGTTGATTGGTACGGTTTTTCCGCCGCGGGAAAATCCGAAGCTCGCAGCCTACCTGCCCACGTTCAATCACCTTGTCGGACGTTGCGCCGGCGTGAGGCGCGCGGGCTCGTGCGCGCTCGACATGGCGCACCTCGCGGCCGGTCGCCTCGACGGCTTTTGGGTGATGAGCCTCAAGTCCTGGGACGTGGCCGCAGGCGCGCTCCTGGTCCAGGAAGCCGGAGGTCGCGTCGGCGACTTTGGCGGCGGTACGGATTTCCTGCGCACCAACGAAGTCATCGCGGCTGCGCCCGGACTTTTCAATCCCCTGCGTGAAGCCATTGCCACCGCGGGCGCATCGCGGCCAACGATTCAGGATTCGACCAAACCCGGATAGAATTGCCGGAACAATTTCTCTACTGGAGGTTATCCGTGAACAAGAATTGGCCTGCGCTACCCTCGTTGCTTTTTGCCTGCCTGTGCGCGCCCGCGGCTGCGTGGGCTCAACAGATCACTTGCGAGAGCCGTGACTACCAGCAGGAGGTGTGTACCGTTGGCATGACTATTGACAACGCTTGGCTGCTTAACCAGCGGTCGCGGTCGCCCTGCATCCAAAACCAGACATGGGGCTTTCAGGGCAACACCCTCTGGGTGGCGCAGGGTTGTGGCGGCGATTTCGGCTTTCAAGGTGTCGCCGGTCCGCCGGTGGCCGTAGCGCCGGGTCGTCCCGGTGGAACGCGCGTCGCCTGCAACAGCCAGAACTACCAGCAGCAGTTCTGCTCGACCGGCATGCAGATCGCCAGCGCATGGCTGATCGAACAGACTTCAAGCGCACAGTGCATTCAGGGGCAGACCTGGGGTTATCAGGGATCCAATATCTGGGTCACGCAGGGCTGCGCGGGTGACTTCGGCGTGCAGAGCTACGGCGCACCGGCGGTCATTCCACCGCCCATCCTGCCCGCCGTCAACACCATTGTTTGCGAAAGCCGGAACTATCAACAATCGTTTTGCCCGGCCGGGAGGCGCATCGGCAGCGCCTGGCTGATCGCGCAACGGTCGCAAACGACGTGTACCCAGGGCCGCTCGTGGGGATACGACGCCAACGGCATCTGGGTCACGGAAGGCTGTGCGGGCGAATTCGGATTTCGCTGATCGCTGCCTGTTGGTTCCCTTCCCCAGCGCAGGGCATCAATCCTTCGCCAGCGGCGCGAGCTGATCCGCCAGCACCTGCGCGATCTCGACGCCCTCTCGCCCGGCGTTCGCCGCAAGTACGTCGCGGCGCGAGCCGGGCAAACGCACACCCGGATCGTCGAGCATTGCGGCCACCAGCGTCTCGACGCGCTCGAGAAAGACGTCGCGCCCCGCCAGCGCGGCCGGATCGATCACCAAGAATGCCTGGCCCAATCGTGGCCGATTGCCTTCGTCGACGAAGAATGAATCGGCCTCGAAGCCAAATGCCGCGCCGGTAAGTGCGCAAGCGAGACGCTCGACGACCATTGCCAGCATCGCACCTCGGCTGCCTCCCATCGGCTGCATCGAACCCGCCAGTGCGGCCTGCGCGTCCGCCGTGGGAATGCCGTCGCAATCAAGTGCCCAACCAAGGGGGATGGGCTTGCCTTGCTTTGCGGCCATCATCTTGCCGCGCGCAGCTTCCGCCAGCGAAAGGTCGAGGGAACACAGCCGCAATCGGATTGGTGCCGAATAGCGGCTTGCGGCCCCCCGCCGCGGACATGGCGGCGGGTGAATTTCCGAACGCCAGGCCGACCATGCCGGCATCGGCAACCGGTCGCAGGTGATCGGCAGCGACGCCGAAGTGATGGCTGTTTGTGACGCCGGCGAATGAAACGCCGGTTTCACCCGCACGGCGCACCGCCTCGGCCACGGCCAGGGCGCAAGCCGGGAATGCCAAACCCGTGCCGGCATCGACCAAAAACGCCGCGCCCTTGCTGCGCACGATTGCCGGCACGGCGTTACCGTCGGCGCGCCCATTGCGCAAGTGCATGGCGTATTGCGATATGCGCGATACGCCATGCGACGTAAGCCCCTGAGCCTCGGCGACAACGAGCGCGCGTGCGGTCATCCAGGCTGTCTCTTCACGCGCACCTGAACGCGCGAGAGCGCGCTGCGCGAGGTCCGTCAGGTCATGCAACAGGAATGTGGGCACAGCGGCGGCCGACTACCAGCGCGGCGGAACCGGGCTACCTGGCGAACAACCGGTCAGGATCGGCAAAGGCCTTGAACTCGAGCGCGTTGCCAAACGGGTCGAGGAAGAACATGGTCGCCTGTTCTCCCGGCTCACCCTTGAACCGGATGTGTGGCTCGATGACGAACGCCTGCGCCGCGGCCTTGAACTTCGCGGCCAGTACCTCCCACTCGGACAACGAGAGCACGACGCCGAAGTGGCGTACCGGAACGTTGTCGCCATCGACGAGGCTCGTGGCATCCGACAATGCTGCGTCGGCCACCTTGTGCGCGACGATCTGGTGTCCGAAGAAATCGAAATCGACCCAGGCGTCCGAGCTGCGGCCTTCCGCGCAGCCCAGGTATTTGCCGTAAAAGTGGCGTGCACGGTCCAAGTCCGTTACGGGAAATGCCAAGTGGAAGCGCGGATAGTCGGCGGTGGCGACGTGCTGAGTCATGACGTGAATCTCCGAAGTCGATTGCAACGAGTTCTATTGCCAGGGCAGGCGGTCGAGGTCGACATTGCCGCCGCTGACGATGATTCCAATGCGCTTTCCCTTGCCGGAGAGCGTACCTTCAATCAGGCAGGCAAGAGGTACCGCGGACGAGGGCTCGATGATGATCTTCATTTGTTCCCAGGTCATTCGCATGGCACGCGCGATGCCCCCTTCGCTGGCCAGTCCGATCGAAGCAACGTGCTGGCGAATGGCGTGCAGGGTGCGTGCTGAGAGCGTAGCGCGCAAGCCATCGGCAATCGTGGCCGGATTCGGCAACGGCTCCACATTGCCCGATGCGAAACCACGCGCCGCATCATCCGCACCCGCCGGTTCCGCGCCGAAAATCGTGATCCCGGGCTTGAGCGAGCGGACGGCGATCGCCGTTCCCGACAGCAGTCCGCCGCCTCCAATGGGAGCCACAACTATATCGAGCGACGGCTCCGCTTCCAGGAGCTCGATCGCCGCCGTGCCCTGACCCGCGATGACTCGCTCGTTGTCGTAGGGATGCACCAGGGTGGCCCCCGTCTCGCGTTCGACGTCGGCGCACGCCTGTTCGCGCGCCGCCTGCGTTGGCTGGCAAAGCCGGATGATCGCGCCGAACTGCGCGACGTTCGCCAGCTTGACCTTGGCAGCGTTCTCCGGCATCACGACATAAGCCGGAATACCCCGGCGCTGCGCGGCATAGGCTAGCGCCGCCCCGTGGTTCCCGGAAGAATGCGTAACCACGCCCTGGGCAGCATCCAGGTCCGACAGTGAAAAAACCGCGTTGCACGCACCACGCGCCTTGAACGCGCCAACCTTCTGGAAGTTCTCGCACTTGAAATAGAGAGTTGCGCCGACCAGGTCATCCAGCGCCGCACACGTCAGGACGGGCGTGCGAAGGATGTGCGGCGCGATGCGCATATGCGCCGCGCGTATCGCCTCGATGTCGGGTAACGCCAACGCGCCGCTGCGATGTGCCTTTGGGTCGAATTCGATAGACATGGTGCAGCCTCAGGCGCTCTCATAGAGCCGGGTGAGCACGAACTCGCGATGGCCGAGCGCCTCCGCCGCAGTGAGTCGACCATTGGCCGTGCGGAACATCATGTCGAGGAGCCGATCACCGGCCTGCCCCATCGTGATCTCGCGTTGCAGCAGCCCCGAAGTGTCGACATCGATGTGCTCGCTCATCGTGCGCACCGTTCGTGGATTGGCGCAGAACTTGATGACCGGCAGGATCGGATTGCCGATGACATTGCCCTGCCCCGTGGGGAAAAAATGCACGACGAATCCCGCGGCCGCGCAGAGTGTCACCATCTCGGCCGCGGCCGACGACGAGTCCATGAACCACATCCTGGTCCGGTCGGCACGCAAGCCTTTTCGAGCACGCCATCGATGACGCAGGTCTTGCCGATTTTCTGGATGTTGCCCAGCGCCTTCTCCTCGATGGTGGTCAGGCCGCCGGCGATGTTGCCCTTGGTCGGTTGCGAATCGGAAAGGTCGCTCGTCTTGTGCCGATCGATCACCGCCTGGTACCCATCGAAGACACGCATGAAATCGGCGCGCATACGGTCGTCACGACAGCGGGCGGCAACGATTATCTCGCCGCCGGTCAGCTCGGTCGTCTCGCCGAAAACCAGCGTGGAGCCCGCGGCATACAGCTTGTCGAGGGCGTCGCCGACCGTGGGATTGGCGCCGCAGCCCGAGGCGGCATCCGACTCGCCGCATTTGGTCGAAACCCAGAGCTCCGTCAAGTCGCACGCGACCCGGTTCAGCTCGCTCGCCCATTGGACGTATTCACGCGCCACCTTCGACGCACGCATGATCGTGTCGTGATCGCCGTGGAGCTCGATGCCGAAGCCGCATACCGGCTTGCCCGTGGCCTTGATGCCCTCGACGACGACGACCGCGACCGAATAATTCGGATCGTGCAGTACGCAATGGATCATCCTTGTCCTTCCGATAGCCAACGCCCGGCAATTGCGAACGCTTGCACATCCGCCTCGTGTGTTCCGGTGATTCGGCCGTCGGTCGATGTAGACGCCAACCGCATGCGCGACACGGGTGCGAAACTGCGCCGGTGCGCGGGACAGGGCCCGTGCTGCGCCAGCGCGGCCATGTGGTCCTTGGTTCCGTAACCCTTGTTCTGTGCAAAACCATAGCAGGGATAGCTCGCATGGAGTTCGACCAGCAAGGCGTCACGCGCAGTCTTGGCGAGAATGGACGCCGCAGAGATCACCGCAACATCGCGGTCGCCCTTCACGATCGCGCGAGCCGGGCAGGCAAGGCGCGGGCTCCGGTTGCCGTCGATGAGCGCCTGCGTGGGCGCCGGCATCAACGCTTCCACCGCACGCCGCATAGCGACCAGGGTTGCCTGCAGGATATTGAGCGCATCGATCTCCTCGACCTCCGCAGACGCCACCGCCCAGGCCAGCGCATTGGCGCGGATTTCCAAGGCAAGGTGTTCGCGCTGGCAGGCGGACAGAAGTTTCGAATCGCGCAAGCCGGCGATCGGTCGTACGGGATCGAGGATGACGGCCGCCGCAAACACAGGCCCCGCGAGCGGGCCCCGCCCGGCCTCATCAACGCCAGCAATCAACACGTGGCGCCCGCCAGACGCAACTCGGAAAAAACGGCCGTAGCCGCCAGGGTGCCGGTATCCGCGGACAGCTCCACCGCAAAGCCGGCGAATAATGCCTCCAACCGCCGGCGCGTCACGGTATCGTCGAAAAGGTTGATTGCCGCCTGCGCGAGATTTGGGGGAGTCGCATCCTCCTGTAGGAATTCGGGGACGACGAACCCGCCCGCCAGCACGTTGGGTAGGCCAACGTAGGGCAACAACAGCCGTCGCCCGACGATGCGCGCGGTCAACGCCGAAACCCGATAAAAAATGACGTGCGGACAACGCGCCAGTGCGGCCTCCAGCGTCGCCGTGCCGGAGGCGACGATGCCGACGTCGGCCGCGCGCAGCGCATCCTCGGCATGGCCATAGAGTAGCGTGATCGGCAGCGCATCGCGCCCGGACCGGTGCATCGCGGTTTCGAACGCGTCGCGGGTCGCGCGAGTGACGAAGGGCACCAGGAAGCGCGCGTCATCGCGAGCCTCATGAATGCGCGCCGCGGTGGCCAGCACCAGTTCCGCGTGCATCTCGATTTCCGACATGCGACTACCCGGCAGCAGCGCGAACACGGGCGTTGCCGCCTTCAGCTTGAGAAGTTCGCGCGTCTCGCGACGGGTGACGTGGGTGGCGGCATCCGCGGCCATCGGGTGTCCCACGTAGGTCACCGGTATTTCCGCCGCATCGTAGAGCGCGGGTTCGAAGGGAAACAGCGCCAGCACGCGATGCACGGAGCGGCCGATCTTTTGCAGGCGCTCGCGCCGCCACGCCCAGAGCGAAGGGCTGACGAAGTGGATGGTACGCACGCCGCGTCTCTTCAATTTTTTCTCGAGCCCGAAATTGAAATCCGGTGCATCGACGCCGATGAAGACCTGCACGCGCTCGGCCAACAGGCGTCTGCGCAACTCTCCGCGCAGGCGGAACAACTGCGGCAGATGGGCGATGACTTCGACGAAGCCACGCACCGCGAGCCGCTCCACCGAATACCAGGCCTCGCAGCCCGCAGCCTCCATTTGCGGTCCCGCCACGCCGACAAAACGGATTTCCGGATGTTGCGCCCGGACAGCGCGGATAAGCATGGCTGCCAGCGCGTCGCCCGACGCCTCGCCGGCGACGATGCCTATGGTGACTGCGGCCACGTTCAGCGCACGATTCCGCGGCCGGGGACCGAGAGGAACTCGGCGAGCGGCACCAGCACCGAAATCCGGCTCGCGGCGTCCGCAATCTTCACCCGCGCCTCATCGAGCGACATTTTCTCGCGGTAGAGCAACTTGTAAGCGCGTCGCACCTCGAGGATGTCCGCCTCGCTGAATCCGCGCCGGCGCAATCCTTCGCTGTTGGTGCCATGCGGCTTGGCGGGATATCCCGCAACCGTGGTGTAGGGTGGCACGTCCTGCAGTACCACGGCATAGGCTCCGATCATCGCGTGCGCGCCGACGCGCCCGAACTGATGCACACCGCCAAACGCTCCCAGGATCACCCAGTCGTCAATATGGACATGGCCGGCGATCTGGGCGTTATTGGAGAACGTGGTGAAATTGCCCACGACGCAATCGTGCGCAACGTGTGTATAGGCAAGAAAAAGGTTGCCGTTGCCGATCCGGGTATCGCCGCGGTCTTGCGCCGTCCCGGCGTGGATCGAGACGTATTCTCGAAAGACGTTGTCATCGCCAATGGTGGTCGTCGTCGGCTCGCCGCCGTACTTGCGGTCCTGGGGGATATCGCCTATGGAAGCGAACTGGAAAAAGCGGTTGCGCGCGCCAATGGTCGTGCGCCCGCTCACGACGACATGAGGACCGACTGTCGTTCCAGCGCCGATCACGACCTCCGCGCCGATGACCGAATAGGCACCGATCGAGGCATCGGCCGCGATGCGTGCGCCAGGTTCAATCAGGGCGGTCACGTGGACGTTTGCCATGAAGGATTCGACGCTTCAGGTTGCAGCCGGATTGACAAGACCTGCCGACGGCGCAGACACCGCCAGCGGGATGAACGATGCCAAAAGCTGCGCCTCCGCCGCGAGTTCGCCGTCAACTGCAGCCACTACCGCAAACGTTCCCACGCCATCGACCACCGGACCCATTTGCGACTCGAGCGACAATTGATCCCCGGGCGAGACTTGCCGCTTGAAGCGCGCGCCGGAGATGCCGGTAAGGTCAAGCGCTAGGCCATGGTCGTGCGCGAGCACCGCGGACAGTTGAACCAGCGCCTCGATGACAAGCACTCCCGGCATGACGGGATAACCGGGGAAATGGCCATGGAAGAACGGCTCGTTGACGGTGACGCTTTTCAGCGCGCGGGCGAGGCGGCCATGTTCGTGTTCGGTTATCCGGTCGATCAGCAGTCGGGGATAGCGATGCGGCAAACGCAAAAGAATCCCCGTAAGGTCCGCACTGATTCCATTCATCGTTCTTCCTCCACTTTGCCGGAGTCCACCGGCCCGGCGGCCTGCTCGAGCGCATGGAGGCGGGCCTCGAGTTGGCGCAGCCTGCGCGTCCCCGACATCGCATGCTGCCACTCGCGATGGGGCAATGCGGGAAAGGCGCCGGTGTAGACGCCCGGCTTGTCAATGGAATGAAAGACCCCGGTACACCCGGAAATGATCACGTCGTCGGCAATGGTCAAGTGCCCGGAAATCATCGCGGCCCCGCCAACTTTGCAGTTGCGACCGATCCGGGTGCTTCCCGCGATGCCCACGCAGCCAGCAATGGCGGTATGCGCTCCAATCAAGCAGTTGTGTCCGATCTGTATCTGGTTGTCGAGCTTCACGTCGTCTTCGATCACCGTGTCGTCGATGGCGCCGCGATCTATGGTCGTATTGGCGCCGATCTCACAGTCAGCGCCGATCACCACCCGGCCGACCTGCGGAATCTTGAGCCAGCGCCCCCGGTCTTCCGCCATGCCAAAGCCGTCCGAGCCGATGACCGCGCCGGCGTGGATGATCGTGCGTGGCCCGACGACGACGCGCGCATACAGCGTGACGTTGGCATGCAGCACCGCGTCCGCGCCGAGCTCGACCGCGTCCCCCACTGCGCAGCCGGCGCCAATACAGGCCCGCGCGCCGACATCCGCGCCGGCACCGATCACCGCATATGGCCCGACGTGGGCGGTGGGGTCGATCCGCGCCGACCCGTCTACGATTGCAGTGGCGTGTACGCCGGGGGCTAGCGGCGCTGGCGGATACAGGATCGCCGCGGCGGCCGCATAAGCTGCGTAGGGGTTGGCGTGCAAAAGTTTGGGCAAAGCGGTGACGAGGGCATTTGCCGGCGCGAGGATGATCGCGGCAGCGCGCGTCGCGGTGAGTTGCGACCGATACCGGACGCTGGTCATGAATGCCAGGGATCCCGGACCAGCGTTCTCGAGCGTGCCGACCCGATGGACGCGCACGTCGCCATCCCCATCCAGCGTGGCACCGATGCGCGCGGCGAGATCGGCAAGGCTGATGCCGGCAGGTGCGGGATTCGACGGCATCGCGGGCGGTGTTGGGGGTCGCAAGGAGCTTGGGTGCCCGCACTTGGGACAGGGGGCTCGCTACTTGTCGGCGAGCGCCTTGATCACTTTCTCTGTGATGTCGATCTTCTGGCTCGCGAACACGACCGGGTCCTGCAATATGAGATCGAATTTCTCGGCCTCGGCGATCTGCATCAGGATCTTATTGGCGCGCTCCTGTACGGCCGCCAGCTCTTCCGCGCGCCTTAGGTTCACGTCTTCGCGAAACTGCCGTTCCATGCGCTGCACGTCACGCGACTGGTTGGCCAGGTCGCGTTCCTTGTTGCGGCGCTCCGTTTCACCCATCGTCGGACCATCCTTGTCGAGCAGCGCTTGCAGATCGCGCACCTGCTTTCCCTGCTTTTGCAATTCGGCTTCGCGCGGTGCGAATTCCTTTTCCAGCTTCTGCTGGGCACGTTTGGCGGGCGCCGAGTCACGCCACAGCCGCTCCGCGTTGACAAAGCCGATTTTGTAATCGGCGGCGACCGCGGCACCCGTGGTGGCGTACAGCAACACGGCGGCAACGGTGGCGACAGCGATTCTGCTGTGCTTCAAGTTAGTCTCCTGCGGCATGCAGCCATGGGGCTCAGAATCCCTGCCCCACCTGGAATTGGAAGCGCTGGATCTTGTCACCCTCGATCGAGTTGAGCGGAATGGCGTAGCTGAACTTGAGCGGGCCGATCGGTGAATTCCACGCGACAGCGATGCCCGTGGAGTAACGAAAGTTCTCGTATTGCGGCTGGGTGCCATCAACGTAGATCTGGCCGGCGTCGAAGAAGCCGCTGACACGAACCGCCTTGTCCCCCTTGATCACCGGATAACCCAACTCCGCGTTGCCGACGATCTTGCGCTTGCCGCCCAAGGAATTGCCGTAGATGTCGCGTGGACCCAGCGTCCCGGCATCGTAGCCGCGCACGGAACCCACGCCACCGGCGTAGAACGCCTTGAAGAACGGATACGGCTTCTGGTTATAGCCATCGCCGTAGCCCAGGTCCGCGCGCAGCATCAACACGAAATCTCCGTAGACCGGCCAGAACGACTGATTAGAGTAGTTCAGCTTGTAATATTCAAGGTCGCCGATCGGCAACCCGACCTCCGCCAGGAAGCTCTGCAAACGGCCAAACGTAGGATAGAGGATGTCGTTGCGGGTGTCACGCGCCCAGCCGCCGGAGGCAATGTAGCTGTTGGAGGCATTGCCGAACGTGCGCACGAACTCATAGTAGATCGGCGGGCTCTGCTGGAATAGCGTGATATTCGTGTGTTCGGCCCGAAAGCCCAAATTGATGGAATCGATTTCCGAAACGGGGATCCCGAAGCTCACCGCGGCACCAAACGTCGACGCTGCATACTGGGATACGGAAAGGGTGCTGGGATCGGTGTACTTGTCATAGATCTCGATCAGCCGCGAGACCCCGTCAACGGTCCAGTAAGGCTCGACGAATGTGGCGGAGACCTGGCGGTTGATCTTGCTGGTGTTGATGGCCAGCGAAAGCGCGTTGCCCGAGCCGAAAATGTTCTGCTGGGAAATCGACGCATTGAAAACCACGCCGTCGTTACTGGAATAGCCCACGCCCGCCAGGACGTTGCCCGTGCTTTTCTCGGCGACCGTAATGTCGATATCGACCTGGTCCGGCGTTCCTGCCACGGGGGGCGTCTCGAGGTTGACGCTGCCTTCCTCGAAGTACCCCAGCCGGCGAACCCGCACCTTCGACCGCTCAATGCGGCTGCCGTCATACCAACCGTCTTCCAGTTGCCGCAGCTCGCGGCGGATGACTTCGTCGCGCGTCCTGGCGTTGCCGGAAATGTTGATCCGGCGAACATAGGCGCGGCGACCCGGGTCCACGTAGAACGTAAAGGCGACGGTTGCCTTGGCGCGGTCGATTTCCGGCACTGCGTTAACGTTGGCGAATGCGTAGCCATCCGTGCCCAGGCGCTCGCTGATGTCCTTGACTGATGCCTGCAATTTCGAACGCGAGAAACCTTCATTGGGCTTCACCTGGATCAGGCGGCGCACTTCCGCCTCGGCCACCACGAGGTCGCCCTGGACGCTGACGGAGGAAACCGTGTAGCGCGGGCCTTCAACAAGGTTGATCGTGATGAATACCTCGTCCTTGTCGGGCGAGATGGAGACCTGGGTCGACTCGACATTGAACTCGAGGTAACCGCGGTTCTGGTAAAAACTGCGCAGCGTCTCAAGATCCGCCATCAGCTTCTGCTTAGAGTACTGGTCGTCCTTGGTGTACCACGACAGCCAGTTGGGCGTGGTCAGCTGGATCTCGGAGCGCAGCTGCTTTTCCGTGTACGTCTTGTTGCCGACGATGTTGATCCTCGAGATGCTGGCGGTGTCTCCTTCAACGATCGTAAAGTTGATCGCCACGCGATTGCGGTCCTGTGGCGTGACCGTGGTCTGCACGCTCGCGGCGTATTTACCGCGCGTGATGTACTGGCGCTTCAATTCCTGCTCCGAGCGCTCGAGCGCCGAACGATCGAAGATGAGCGCCTCGCCGATGCCCACGTCCTTCAGCGCCTTCTTGATCGTGTCGTTGTCGAATTCCTTGTTGCCGACGAAGGTAAGGGAGGAAATCGTCGGCCGCTCCTGCACGATGACCACCAGCACGTCGCCCTGGGCCTCGATGCGGACGTCGCGGAAGAACCCCGTGGCATACAGCGCCTTCACCGCATCGGCGACCTTCTGGTCGTCGATGCGTTCGCCGACCTTGATCGGAAGGTAGGAGAAAATGGTTCCGGCTTCGGTGCGTTGAACGCCTTCAACCTGGATGTCGCGCACCGTGAATGGGTCAAAGGCCCAGGTCGTGGCGGATGAGAACAGCATCGCGCAGGCGAACGCTGCGGCGAGGCCACGAATAAAAGTGCTGTATGTGCGCGGGGCACGCGCGCGCCAGGGCCCGAGGCGCGCAAGGCGCTTCACTGGTTGCGCCTGGGCGCAATCCGCTCCAAGGCGGTCAGAACAGTCGGGAAAAATCATTGAAGAGTGCGAGGGCCATCAGAACGGCGAGCATCGCCATGCCGATGCGCTGGCCGACCTCGAATACACGGTCGGAGACGGGACTGCCTTTGACGACTTCTGCGAAATAATACAGCAAATGGCCCCCATCCAACAGCGGAACCGGTAACAGATTGAGTACGCCCAGACTGATGCTGATCAACGCAAGATAGCCGACAAACACGAGCACGCCGGCCTGCGCCGATTGCCCGGCGAAGTCCGCAAGTGTCAGCGGTCCACTGATGTTGCGCACCGACGCCTCACCGGTAAAGATGCGGCCCATCATCTTCAGCGTGAATACCGAAAGTTCCCAGGTCTTGCGTGCGCCCTGCACGAACGCATCGACGACGCCGAAGCGCACCGTAACGGCCAACTTCTTCGCAATTTCTGGATCGGCCGCGAGACGCAGGCCCGCGAGGCCGATGGTCCTGCCGCCCTGATCGGCGGATTCCGGCGTGATCAGCACGTCCATGGGAGAGCCATCGCGTTCGATTCGAAACGTGAGCGGCGCACCTGGACTTGCGTTGGTGGTGAAAGCGACGTCACCCGGTGAGCGCATCGTCGCGTTGCCGATGGCCACGATGCGGTCGCCCTTAGCCAGGCCGGCCACCGCGGCGGGCTTTCCGGCGACGACCTCGCTGACCAGTGGGGCCCCAAGGTCCGCGCGCAATCCCAATGCGGCAGTCGCGTTGCCCTCCCAGTCGGTGGGCTTTACCGCTGCAAGAGACAAGGGGCGGCTTACCGGCAAATCGCCCGCGCGAGAATCCTTGGATGTGACGGAAAGCATGACGGACTCGTGTCCCTGGGCACGCAGCAAACGCCACCGCAGGTCCTGCCAGCTTTGTATTGAATCGCCGTCCAGCGCGACCACCAGGTCACCGCCGCGTAGCCCCGCTGCCGCAGCGGCAGTCGCTACGGCGGGCTCCGCCAGCAGCGCGCGCTGGCCGGGAATGCCGGCCATGAAAGTGCCGGCGTACAGCACGATGGCCAGGAGAAGGTTGGCCACGGGTCCGGCGGCGACAATGGCGATGCGCTTCCAGACGCTCTGACGATTGAACGCGCGCGCCAGGTCGGAGGGTGCAACATCACCCTCCCGCTCGTCCGCCATTTTCACGTAACCGCCGAGGGGGATCGCCGAAAGCGCCCATTCCGTCTGGTCGGGACCGATGCGCCGCGACGCGATGATCCGGCCGAAACCCACGGAAAAGCGCAGCACCTTGACACCGCACCAGCGCGCGACGACGTAATGGCCGAGTTCGTGGAACACGACGAGCACGCCCAGCGTGACCAGGAACGCGGCTATCTTGTAAATCAGGTCGATCATGACGTCAGTTTCGCATTTTCTGCGGTGCGCTTCAGCAGGGCGGCCGCGACCTTCCGAGCCTCGCCATCCGCGTCGAGCGCATCGTCGAACGATCGGGCCGGTCGCGTCGGCAGCCGGTCGAGCGTCGCCGCACAGACGTTTGCGATGTCGGTGAAGCGGATCGCACCATCAAGGAACGCGGCGACGGCGACTTCATTGGCGGCATTGAGAACAGCGGGTGCCGTGCCGCCGGCAGCCAGCGCCGCAAAGGCCAGGGGCAATGCCGGAAAGCGAATGGGATCGGGTTCCTCAAAGGTCAAAGCACCCAATTGCGCCAATTCGAGTGGCGGCACGCCGGAATCGATGCGGTCGGGAAATGCCAGCGCCTGGGCAATGGGCGTTCGCATGTCGGGGTGTCCCAGTTCGGCCAGCACCGATCCATCAACGTATTCGACCAGGGAATGGATGACACTCTGCGGATGGATAACGACCTTGATTGCAGTCATCGGTACGCCGAACAGCCAGTGCGCCTCGATGACTTCGAGCCCCTTGTTCATCATGGTCGCTGAGTCGACGGAAATCTTCCGACCCATGCGCCAATTGGGATGCGCGCAGGCTTGGTCAGCCGTCACGTGCGGAAGTTCCGCCAGAGGACGGGTCCGAAAGGGTCCGCCCGATGCGGTCAGCAGCAGCCGGCGCACGCCGAGGTGGCCGGGATTGCGTTCATAGGCAGCCGGAAGGCATTGGAAGATCGCGTTGTGCTCGCTGTCGATCGGCAGCAATGAAGCTCCGCCATCCGCTACGGCACGCATGAACAGGTCGCCGCCGATGACGAGGGCTTCCTTGTTGGCGAGCAGGATGCGCTTGCCGGCGCGCGCCGCCGCCAGCGTGGGCAACAGCCCGGCGGCGCCAACGATCGCGGCCAGTACCGTGTCCACATCCGGCAGGGCCGCGACTTCCGCAATGCCCACAGGTCCGGCAAGAACGCGGGTGGCCACGCCGTCGGCGGCAAGCGCATCAACCAGCGCACGTGCGGCGGACACGTCCTGCATCGCGGCAAATGTCGGGCGATGCGCGCGGCACAGCACAGCCATTCGCTCCCAGTCCTTGTTGGCAGCGAGTGCGGCGACGCGGAAGCGATCAGGATGCCGGGCCACGACGTCGAGCGCCGAGGCGCCGATGGAACCCGTCGCGCCGAGGAGTGTCAGTGTGCGCATCAGGACTTGACCAGGAAGCATTGTGCCGCAAGCGCCGCAAGCGGCATCGCCGCAAGCAACGCGTCTGCGCGATCGAGCACGCCGCCGTGTCCAGGAAGCAGGCTGCCGCTGTCCTTGACACCGGCATCACGTTTCATCAGCGATTCGTACAGGTCGCCGACAACTGAAATGGCGGTGATGCCCATGCCCAGTGCGATCCAAACGACGATCGCCCAGGCGTCGACCACGGGCTCGAATCCGGCAGCGCGTGCAAAGGGCAGCAGGCACAACGCATAGATCGCCACCGCCGCGAGTCCGCCGTAGACGCCCTCCCAGGTCTTGCCGGGGCTGATCATCGGCGCCAGCTTGTTGTGACCAAAGGCGCGCCCAGAAAAATAGGCAGCCGTATCCGCAATCCACACGATGGCCATGGCGGCCAGCGCCAACCAGGGCGAGCGCGCCTGCAATTCGACCAGCGCTATCCACGCACCGATGAGCACGATCCACCCGGTGAGGAGCATCACCGGTTGTCCCTTAGTCGACCAGCGCTGTTTTAGCCACAACGGCGCGAGCAGGAGCCAGAAGACTCCGCTCATGCCGCAGCCGACGTAGACGATCACAGGGGGCCAGCCACGCGCGAATCCTGCCGCGGGCAGAAAGAGGAGCCCCAAGCCCACGGCCAGTAGCAAGGCAATGAACAATACCTTCGTTGCTTTCGCGAATCGCGCGAGCTGTGCCCACTCGTGTGCGGCGACCACGACCACCGCCAGCATGGCAATTCCCCAGCCTCGTGGAGGCAACAACAGCAGCGCGGCCAGTACGAGCGGGCCCATGACCAACGCGGTCAGTATCCGCGTCCTCAGCATCGTGCCAACAATGCCGGACTCATCGGCGGGCCGCGGCTTGCACCTGCTCGCTGGTGCGCCCGAAGCGGCGCTCGCGCTGGCGATAGGATTCAATTGCCGCGTCCAGCGCTGCTGCGTCGAAGTCCGGCCACAGGAGGTCGGTGAAATAGAGTTCGGTATAGGCCAACTGCCACAGCATGAAGTTGGAAATGCGCTGTTCGCCACCTGTGCGAATAAAAAGATCGGGTTCTGGCGCGTAGTTCATGGCCAGGTACGGCTCCAACGCTTCCGGGGCGATGGGTTCGCCCGCCGCGCGGCCGGGATGCGCCGAAAAAAAACGTTGCGCCGCCTGCGCAATGTCCCAGCGGCCGCCGTAGTTGGCAGCGATCGTGAGCGTCAAGCGGCTGTTGCCCGCCGTCAACGCCTCGCCCGCCGCAACCAGGTCGCGAATTCGCGGATCAAACGGGCCAAGGTCGCCGATGGTTCTGAAGCGAATGCCATTTTCGTGCAGCTTGGTCACCTCCTGTTCAAGCGAGCGCACGAACAGCTCCATAAGTATCGAGACCTCGTCGGCGGGACGGCGCCAGTTCTCGCTGGAAAAGGCGAACAGCGTAAGGTACTCGACCCCGCGCTCGATCGCCGCGCGCACGGCGCTGCGCACCGCTTCGACACCCCGATGGTGGCCCGCTACACGCGGCAGCAGGCGCCGCTTCGACCAGCGTCCGTTACCGTCCATGATGATCGCGATGTGACGGGGCACCGCAAGTGTCTCGGGTATTTCACGCGTGGAGCTCTTGAACACGGGCAGTTCCTGGCCTGGATGCTAAACCGCCATCAGGTCGGTTTCCTTGGCGTGCATGAGCTTGTCGATTTCGGCTATGAAGCGGTCCGTCAGCTTCTGCACGTCCGCCTGCGCATGCCGGTCATCGTCCTCGGAGCACTCCTTGTCCTTCAGGAGCTTCTTGAACTGCTCATTGGCATCGCGCCGGATGTTGCGAACCGCGATGCGCGCCGCCTCCGCTTCCTTGTGGACGACCTTGGTGAGTTCGCGCCGGCGTTCTTCTGTCAACGCCGGCATGGGGATGCGGATCAGGTCGCCACTGGTCGCGGGATTGAGCCCCAGGTCGGAATCCCGAATGGCCTTTTCCACCACCGGGATCATCTTCTTTTCCCAGGGTTGCACGCCGATCGTGCGCGCATCCGCTAGGGTCACGTTGGCCACCTGCGACAGGGGCATCATCGCGCCGTAGTAATCCACCTGGATGTGGTCCAGCAGGCCCGTATGCGCGCGCCCGGTGCGAACCTTGCCGAGGTCAACCTTGAGCGCTTCCACCGACTTGCCCATTTTTTGTTCAGCGGATTTCTTTACGTCGTTGATCATGCGTCCTCCAATCACCGGCTAGCAATGCACCAGTGTGCCCTCGTCCGCGCCCATCACGACGCGTTTCAGCGCACCGGGAACAAAGATCGAAAATACCTTGAGCAGCATGTTCTGGTCACGGCACAGCGCCAGCGCCGTGGCATCCATCACCTTGAGGTTCTTGATGATGGCCTCGTCGAAAGTAAGCTTCAGGTAACGCGTGGCGGTTGCGTCCATCATCGGGTCGGCGGTGTAGACACCATCCACCTTGGTTGCCTTGAGGACGATGTCCACGCCCATTTCGCGGCCGCGCAAGGCCGCCGCCGTATCGGTCGTAAAGAACGGGTTGCCCGTGCCGGCAGCGAAGATCACAACCTTGCGCTCTTCGAGATGGCGCAACGCGCGGCCGCGAATGTAAGGCTCGGCCACCTGGTCGATGCGCAATGCCGATTGCACGCGCGACTCGACACCGGCACGGCGCAGTGCGTCCTGCAGAGCCAGCGCATTCATGAGGGTGGCAAGCATGCCCATGTAGTCCGCCGTCGCCCGGTCCATGCCGGCCGCGCCCGGCGCAACGCCGCGAAAGATGTTGCCCCCACCGATGACGATGGCGATTTCGACCCCGAGCCGCTGCACGTCCGCTATCTCCGCCACGATGCGATCGATGGTCTCGCGCTTGATTCCGTAGGCGTCATCGCCCATGAGCGCCTCGCCGGAAAGCTTGAGCAGGATGCGCTTGTAGGCGGGACCGGTGGCCGCGGCACCAGAGGACGGGACGGAAGGTGCGGTGGAAGGTGAAACCGAGGGCACAGCCGCGGAGGTCGTTGGGGAAGAAACCGGGGCAAGCGGTACAGCGGCGGTCGGCGGGTTCATGCGATCTCCCTCATTTCGTGCCCGGCAGAATACTGCGGAGTGGTGCCTGCTGCGCTCCCGTACGCGGTAAACGCCACGCACGGGGTTGGTGCCAAGTGACCAAACGACGCTAGGCTTTGGCCATCGCCGCCACTTCCGCGGCGAAATCGTCTTTCTTCTTCTCGATGCCTTCTCCGACGACAAACAGCGCGAACGACTTCACCGTCGCGCCGCTGGCCTTCAGGTGCTTCTCGACCGTGTCGTCGGGATTCTTGACGAACGGCTGGCCCAGCAGGGTGACTTCAGCCAGGAACTTGTTCACGCGGCCTTCGACCATTTTGGCGACGATGTCCGCCGGCTTGCCGGTGTCCGCCGCTTGCGCGGTGTAGATCGCGCGTTCCTTCTCGATCAGGTCAACGGGGACCTGGTCGCGGGAAACGCATACCGGACGGATGTTGGCGATGGATGCCGCAATGTGCATTGCGACGTCTTTGCCGACGGCGTCGTTGCCGCCATCGAATTCAACCGTCACGCCGACCCGTCCGCCTCCGTGCAGGTATTGAACCAGTCGTGCCACGGTGGTGAAGCGCACGAAGCGGCGGATCGACAGGTTCTCACCGATTTTCTGCACCAGCGCCACGCGCGCCATCTCCACCGTGCCGCCGGCCAGCGGCAGCGCGGAAAGCGCCGCGACGTCCGCCGGATCCATTTCTGCGACGAGTTGCGCGAGCGACTTCGCCAGCGCGACGAAGTCGTCGTTGCGGGAGACGAAGTCGGTTTCGCAATTGAGCTCCACCATCGCCGCGAGCTTGCCGTCGTGCGCGAGGAATGCGCCGACCACGCCCTCGGCAGCGATGCGGCCGGCGGCCTTGGACGCCTTGGCGCCGCTCTTGATGCGTAGCAGTTCCTCAGCCTTGGCCAGGTCGCCGGCACTTTCGGCCAGCGCCTTCTTGCACTCCATCATGCCCAGGCCGGTACGCTGGCGCAGTTCCATCACCATGCTCGCGGAGATTTCCGCCATAACTGTTACTCCATGTCCGTAGAACGCAACCAGGTCACGATCGGTGCCCACGTTGCGCTTCCGGCGACAGGCGCCATGTTGGTGCGCATCGGCCGGGTAAAAACAAGGGGGCCGTGGGCCCCCGTTGTCCCTGATCTCGTGCCCGTCAGACGGGCGCTTCTTCCGCCACTTCGACGAATTCGTCACCGCCCTGCACGATTTCCTGGATCACGGTGCTCTTGCCTTCGAGGATGGCGTCAGCGGCACCACGCGCATACAGGCGAATGGCACGGCTCGAGTCATCGTTGCCCGGGATCACATGGGCAATGCCGAGCGGCGAGTGATTGGTATCGACCACTGCCACCAGTGGAATGCCGAGCTTCTTGGCTTCGGTCACCGCGATCTTGTGATAGCCGACGTCGATGACGAAGATCGCATCCGGCAACGCCGTCATGTCCTTGATGCCGCCCAGGCTCTTGGTGAGCTTGTCCTGCTCGCGCTTGAGCGACAGCGCCTCGCGCTTCGACATGCGCTCGAACGTGCCGTCCTCGGCCATCACCTCCAGGTCCTTCAGGCGCTTGATCGACACCTTGACAGTCTTGAAGTTGGTAAGCATGCCGCCCAGCCAGCGGTGGTCGACGAACGGCATGCCGCAGCGCTTGGCCTCATCGGCAATGATTTCGCGCGCCTGGCGCTTGGTGCCGACGAACAGCACGGTGCCGCGATTGGCTGCCAGTTGACGCACGTACTTCATCGCGTCCTGGTAGTTTTGCATCGTCTTCTCGAGGTTGACGATGTGAATCTTGTTGCGCTGGCCGAAGATGTAATCCGCCATCTTGGGATTCCAGTACCGCGTCTGGTGACCGAAATGGACCCCAGCTTCCAGCATTTGACGCATCGTGACCGACATTGCTTGTTCCTTCAGGGTTGTCGTGGCCAGGCAGTTCGCACGAACGCCGCACGAACCATTGGCCACCCGCCACCCGCGGAAGTGATCCTGTACGATTGCGCCTCAAGCGCCCGACAGGACACCCTAAAGACCGCAGGTGTGTGGTTTTGAGTCCAAACCCGATGGCAACCATCATCCGGACGCATTCCGGGCGACCCATCGAGATAACTCGTTATTCTAGCACGGAATCATCCACGGGTGCCACCGTTGACGGCGCCCGTCCCAGGCTTGCGCGGGCAGGCATCCGCCCCCACTCTTCGTCAATGACCTCACCCACTCCTATCCCTATCCCCATTCCTGCGACGGCTGCGAACAGCACGGATGGCGGCCGAGAGTCCGTCCTGGTTTGCACGGCCCCGGAACTCGGCATTCTCGACTTCACCGGACCCGATGCGGAGTCATTTCTACAGGGCCAGCTTTCAAGCGACCTCAAGGCCTTGGTACCGGGGTCAGTGCAGCTATCGAGCTACAACTCCCCCAAGGGTCGTATGCTGGCGACCCTCATGCTTTGGCGAGAGGGTGCCGAGTCGATTCGCGCGCTGGTGCCGCCCGACGTTGCCGAATACCTGCGCAAGCGCCTGGGCATGTACGTGATGCGTGCCAAGCTCGTCGTCGTCGACACTACGTCGATGCACATGCTTTTTGGGATCGCGGGCGCAGGCGCGAGTTCGACCGCGACGCAAGTCTTTGGATGCTCGCCCGATCGCGGCCAAGTGCTGGTCGGCGAAACCAAAACGCTGCTCGGGTTGCCGGATGGACGCATCGTAGTCTTGCTACCGGCTGCGACGGACGATTCGCGGGTGGCGCAACTGGCGGCCCGCGCCACGGCGATCACGCCCGAGTATTGGCGATGGCTGGGCATCCGCGCCGGCGTGCCCACGATCGGTGCGGCAACCCAGGACCTGTTTGTGCTGCAAACCGCGAACTGGGACCTGCTGGACGGCGTGAGCTTCCAGAAAGGCTGCTATCCGGGACAGGAAATCGTGGCCCGCACGCAATACCTGGGCAGGCTCAAGGAGCGTATGCAACTGTTCCACGTCGATGGCCCGCCGCCCCCGCCGGCAACCAAGCTTTATGGCAACGTGTATGGCGACCAGGCCTGTGGCACGGTGGTCGACGCGGCGCCAGCGCCGGAGGGCGGCGCAGACCTGCTGGCCGTCGTGCAATTGAGTGCGCTCGACGGGCCGCTTCGCGTAGGGACACCGGACGGATCGGCCGTCGCGTTGCTACCCCTGCCCTACGCGATTCCGGCGCCGGCTAAGGTCAATCGGCCGAAGCTCTAGCCGCACCGGATTTTCGGTACGCGAGCAGTTCCACAATCGGCCGCCTCAGCATGCCAATCCACTATTACATTTGGTACCACGTCAGCGGTGACCTGCGCGCCGTCCGCGCCGCCGTCGATGCGATGCTCAACGACTTGTACCAAAGCACAGGCGTTCGCGGACGTTTGCTCGTGGGTCGCGACACGCCAAGTACCTGGATGGAAGTCTATGAAGGTGTCACGGGTCCTGCAGAATTTGAAAGCGAACTCGTGGCCGCGATCCTCCGCCATGGCCTTGCGCGATACGTGCCCGCCGGTGGGCGCCACGTCGAAGCCTTTGTTGCTCCGAAATTCTCCGGCTGAGAAATCATGTGCCTGGTCATCGTCGCGCTTGCAGCGCATTCGCGCTACGCAACAGTCATCGCCGCCAACCGCGACGAGTTCCACGCGCGCGCCTCGTGCCCCGCGCAATGGGGCAATGTTCATCCCTTCGCGGATGTGCTTGCAGGTCGCGACCTCGAGGCCGGCGGCACCTGGCTGGGCGTGCGCCGGGACGGACGGTGGGCATTGCTTACCAATGTGCGCGGGGGACGCGGAAGCAACAAACCGAACGCACCTTCGCGCGGGGATCTCGTTCCCGCGGTCCTCAATCAGCCGGCACCACCGGCAGCAGCGCTGGCGACCGTGATGCACAACGCCAGCGCTTACAATGGCTTCAACCTTCTCGCCGGCGATGCGCACGGCGCGACGTGGATGTCGAACCGCAGCGACGAATCCAGGGCAATCACAACCGGCGTGCACGGCTTGTCGAATGCCCTGCTGGACACCCCGTGGCCCAAGCTCGCCCGAACCCGCGCGGCGGTCGCGGCGTGGGCGGCGCAGGACAGTGACGACCCGGCGTCGTTGTTTGACCTGCTGGCAGACCGAGCGTGTGTGCCCGATGCAGCGCTGCCTTCGACCGGCGTGTCGCTCGAATGGGAGCGCCTGCTGTCGGCCCCGTTCATCGTCAGTGAGGCGTATGGGACGCGCTGCTCGACGGTATTGGCCATTGAGCACAGCGGAAACGCGCGTTGGGTAGAGCGCTCTTACGACAAACGCGGTAACACGATCGGTGAGGTCGATGTCACATGGGAGGTTTCCCGGACGCTGTACTAATCCAGCGTCCGCGCCATCGTCCGGTGTGGAATTCCCGCTTCCATGAATTCGTCGCCAACGGGGAAAAATCCGTGGCGCGCATAGAAGGGCATGGCTTGCGTTTGCGAGTTGAGCAGCACACGAGCATGGCCAACACCTCGCGCAAGTTCCATGAGATCGAGCAGCAAGGCTGAGCCGACACCGTGGTCCCGCCAGGGCGACAGCACGGCGAGTCGCCCAACATGCCCATCGGGCAGCAGGCGCCCGCAACCGATGGGCGTTCCGGACACCGCCGCGGCCAGCGCGTGGGGACAGACCGGGTCGAATTCGTCCCACTCGAGGTTCTCCGGGATGCGCTGTTCGACGATGAAGACGGCCCGCCGCACGGCGCGCAGTGCGTCGCCGTCGCGTATCCAATCGGCCCGATGGATCGCGAATCGGCGTGCAGGGTCAATCTTCATAGTGCGAGAATGCAAGGCGCGCGCGACCATTGGCCACGTCGAGTACGCAGTGTCCACCTACCGGCAGCGTCAGCTTGTCGGCGACATGTCCGAACGGCAGCCCCGTGAAAATGGGCACGGACACCACGGAACGCAATTGTGCCACCGTCGCCGTGAAGTCGTAGCCGGCGTCATTGCCGTTGAGTTCAAAGTCCGTGAACCGTCCAAGCAAGATCGCTCGCTGCCGCGCCAGCACGCCCGCATGATGCAACTGGTAGAGCATGCGTTCGATGCGGTAAGGATGCTCGCCCACGTCTTCCAGGAACAGAATGCCGTCATCGATGCGCGGGAAGTATGGCGTGCCCAACAGATGAGCCACCAGCGCCAGGTTGCCGCCCCAGAGCGTGCCCTCGGTCGACAAAGGCGTGGAGCCGTCCAGATCACAGTCGACGACATAGGCGCTGGCGTCGAGCAGCCCGAAACAGTGACTGAGCATGAACTCGGACGGTGACTCCACGCCAAAATCGCCGGTCGCGGAAGGTCCGGCAAAGCTCTTCATTCCCGTCCGCGCCAGCGCCGCCAGTTGAAACGCCGTGAAATCGCTGTAGCCCACCCAGCGCTTTCGCGAACGCGCAATCAGGTCGAAATCAAGATGCGGCAACAGTCGCGTCCATCCATATCCGCCGCGCAACGCCAGCGCGACATCGACGCGCGGGTCCGCCGCAATGCGCAGGATGCCGGCCAAGCGTTCGTCGTCATGGGCCGCAAAACGTTGCCAGCGCATGTGGCAGGTCGGGTCGACTACCACGCGGTGACCCATCGCCTGGAACAGCGATACTGCGCGCGCGAGTGCCGAAGGATCCTGCGCGAAACCCGCGGGCGCGTAGATGCCGATACCGTAGATATTCGACATGGATCAGCGCCGGGCAGCGAAAAAGTCCGACAGCAGCAGCCCGCATTCTTCAGCGCACACGCCGCGCGTGACTGACGCGTGGTGATTGAGCCGCGACTCGCCGAACAGGTCGACCACTGATCCGCAGGCGCCGGTCTTGGGGTCGCTCGCGCCATATACCAGGCGGGCGATGCGCGAATGCATGATGGCGCCCGCGCACATCGCACAGGGTTCCAGCGTCACGTAGATCGCGCATTCCGGCAGCCGATAGTTGCCAAGGCTGTGGGCGGCGTCGCGCAACGCGGCAATCTCCGCGTGCGCGGTCGGGTCGTTGGCGGCGATGGGCGCGTTTCCGCCGCGACCGACGACCATCCCGCCACTCACGACGATGGCGCCCACGGGCACCTCGCCACGCGCGCCCGCGGCGCGCGCCAGCGCCAACGCCTCGCCCATCCAGGTCGCATCACTTACCGGCGCCGGCATCTTCGATGTGAAAACGATGGAGGATGCGATGAATGAACGGCGTGAACAGGATGCCTGTGGCGCCGAGCAGAATCACGCCGCAGAAGAGCGCATAGAAGCTGTCGAACAACTTGCCAGCCACCGACACGTTTTCCTTGACAGGCCCCATGCCGGAGAGCAGCAGCGCAGACTGGTGAAAGGCATCGAGCCAGCTAAAGTCGTCGACGATGTGATAGCCGACCGTTCCCACCAGCAACGTGCCGCCGATGAGAGAGCCGGACAATCCGAGCGCGCGCCGGACCCGTTCAAAAAACCGTGAACGCGGAGACAGCGGCGGCGGGACGCTGACGAAGCGCGTGGCCGTCATGACCGGCCCGCTGGAAGCACTGCGTCAGCCTCGATTTCGACCAGAAGCTCCGGCGCGATCAGCTTTGAGACCTCCACCATCGTGCACGCCGGGCGGATCGTTCCGAACACCTCGCCATGCGCACGCCCCACGGCTTCCCATTGCGTGATGTCAATCAGGAAGATTCGTGTGCGCACGACGTCCTCCAGCGTCGCCCCCGCGCGCGCCAGCGCGGACGCGATGTTCGCGAGTATCTGCCGGGTCTGGGCGTAGGGGTCGCCCATGCCGACGATCCTGCCATCGCCGTCGGTCGCGGTGGTGCCGGAGAGAAAGACATGATTGCCGACGCGCACTGCACGCGAGTAGCCGACGATCGGTTCCCAAGGCGCACCCGATGCAAAATTCTGGCGGTTCATGCTTGCGCTCCCTCGAGTCGTTTCATGAAAAATACGCTTTCTCCAGCAACGCCTCGAACTCGCCCTGACGTGCACGCAGCATCGCCGCGTCCACTGCCGTGACGGTCCCGCCGATAGCAGCCTCAGCCACTGAATGTTCCAGGTGTTTCGTCCTGCGCTCCGTCGGACGGCGCGGCCCCGGCGTTCGCCCGCTCCAGCCATAGACGTTTGCGCTGCTCGCGCATCCTCGCGTCGCTGGTTCGCGCCGCTTCCGCAGCCTGGCCCAGGTCGACACCCGACAGCGCCGCGATGACGGCAGCCATCTCGGGCGCAGGATGCCCCGCGGCATAGGCGCGGCCGAATCCGTCGCGGTCCAGCAGGCGGTTGTCGACAAGCCAACGGCGCAATTCGACGTGGTCCACATCGAGCATCGTGCCCGCGGTGGAGAGCCAGGCGCGCAGAATGTCATTCACCTCTCGTTCGCTGTAAGTGCGATCCGGCCGGAAAGCCGCAGCAGCCGCGGCCAGCAGCAGCACGAAATCATCTCGATTGGACGAATGGAGCACACCCAGGCTCAAGCCACGCCGCAGGGCCAGCACGCAGAAGCGCTCGACAGGGTGACGGACGGAGGTCATTCCCACTCGATGGTGGCCGGCGGCTTGCCCGAAATATCGTACACCACGCGGTTGAATCCCCGTACCTCGTTGGTGATGCGATTGCTGACCTTCGCGAGCAACTCATGTGGCAACGGCGCCCAGTGTGCCGTCATGAAGTCGGTGGTCTGCACCGCTCGCAGCGCCACGGCATTCTCGTAGGTACGACCATCGCCCATGACGCCCACCGAACGCACCGGCAAGAATACCGCGAAGGCTTGCGCCGTCAGGTCATACCAGGACGTGCCTTTCGAGTCGCGGGCGGCGCGGAGTTCCTCGATGAAAATGGCATCGGCGTAGCGCAGCAAATCGGCGCGTTCGCGGGTGACGTCGCCCAGGATGCGAACACCGAGTCCCGGCCCCGGAAACGGGTGGCGATAGACCATATCCCGCGGCAAGCCCAACTCGACACCGAGCGCGCGAACTTCGTCCTTGAAGAGCTCACGCAAGGGTTCGAGCAGCTTGAGGTGCAGCGATTCCGGCAGTCCACCCACGTTGTGGTGTGACTTGATCGTGCGCGCCTTCTTGGTCTTCGCACCCGCCGACTCGATCACGTCGGGGTATATGGTGCCCTGGGCCAGCCACCTGACGTTGACGAGCTTGGCGGCCTCGCGCTGGAACACGTCCACGAAGAGCTTGCCGATGATCTTGCGCTTGGTCTCCGGGTCCGCCACGCCAGCCAGCGCCGCCAGGAACTCCTCGCTTGCATCGACGTGAATCACCTTCACACCCAGGCTCTGCGCAAACGTGCGCATCACCTGCTCCGCCTCGTTCAGCCGCAAGAGACCGTGGTCGACAAAAACGCAAGTCAGGCGATCGCCGATCGCGCGATGGATCAGCGCCGCCGCGACCGACGAGTCCACTCCCCCTGAGAGCCCGAGCAACACCTCGTCGCCACCGGTTTGCGCGCGCACGGCCGCCACCGCCTCGCCCGCGTAGTCGTGCATGTTCCAGTCATGGCCGCAGCCGCAGATGTCGTGCGCGAAGCGGGCGAGAATTGCGGTGCCCTGCTTCGTGTGCGTCACCTCGGGATGGAATTGCACCGCATAGAACTTGCGCGACTCGTCCGCCATGGCGGCGATGGCGCACGTCTCGGACGAGCCCGTCAGCGTGAAGCCGGGCGGAATGGCGGTGACCTTGTCGCCGTGGCTCATCCACACGTCGAGGAGCCCGTGTCCTTCAGTATTGACCTGGTCCTGGATGTCTCGAAACAGCGCCGAGTGGCCGCGCGCGCGGACCTGCGCATAGCCGAACTCACGCAAATGGCCGGACTCGACCTGCCCGCCCAGTTGCGCCGCCATCGCCTGCATGCCGTAGCAGATGCCGAGGACCGGAACGCCGCCCTTCCACACCGTATCCGGCGCGCGCGGCGAATCACCCTCGGTCACGCTGTTGGGGCCACCAGACAGGATGATGCCCCGCGGCGCGAAATCACGAATGAATGCGTCGTCCACGTCGAAAGGGTGGATCTCGCAGTAGACGTTCAACTCGCGCAGGCGACGCGCAATGAGTTGCGTGTATTGGGCGCCAAAATCGAGGATGAGGATTTTCGAGTGGGACGAAGCGGCCATTGGTGCGCTTTGGTTCGGTTCAAATGAAAACGCCGGCGCTGTTGCTCACCGCGGCCGGCCACCAACACCCATCAACTTGCGATTCCTAATCTCACTGCACGCGGTAGTTGGGGGCTTCCTTCACGATCTGCACATCATGGACGTGCGATTCGCGGATTCCGGCCGAGGTAATTTCCACGAATTCCGCGCGCGTGGACAACTCCTCGATCGTGGCGCAACCGCAATAGCCCATGGCCGCGCGCACACCACCCATCAGCTGGTGGATGACCGACGAAAGCACGCCCTTGTACGGCACGCGGCCCTCGATGCCCTCGGGGACGAGTTTTTCCGATGCGCCTTCGCCTTCGCTGTCCTGGAAGTACCGATCCGCACTGCCTTCCTGCATCGCGCCCAGCGACCCCATGCCGCGATAGCTTTTGTAGGAGCGCCCCTGATACAGCTCGATTTCGCCGGGCGCCTCCTCCGTTCCGGCGAAAAGGCTGCCCAACATGACACACGATGCGCCGGCTGCGACTGCCTTGGCGATGTCGCCGGAATACCGGATTCCGCCATCGGCGATGGCCGGGATGCCGGCCTTGGCCACGCCTTCGATGGCAAACTGGATGGCGGAAATCTGCGGCACGCCCACGCCGGCCACGATGCGCGTCGTGCAGATCGACCCGGGGCCGATCCCGACCTTCACCGCGTCGGCGCCATGGTCGGCCAACGCGCGCGCACCCTCCGCCGTGGCGATATTGCCGCCGATGATCTGCACCGATGGATACTTCTTGCGGATCCACAGGATGCGGTCCAGCACGCCTTTGGAGTGGCCATGCGACGTGTCGACGACGAGCACGTCCACGCCTGCCTCCACCAGCGCATCCACCCGTTCGTCGGTATCTCCGCCCGTGCCCACTGCCGCGCCTGCGCGCAAGCGGCCCAGATCATCCTTGCACGCCAGCGGATGTTCCGTCGCCTTGAGGATGTCCTTGACCGTGATGAGCCCGCGCAATTCCATGTCGC
This sequence comes from Betaproteobacteria bacterium, assembly GCA_039932755.1. Classification (GTDB taxonomy): domain Bacteria; phylum Pseudomonadota; class Gammaproteobacteria; order Burkholderiales; family Casimicrobiaceae; genus VBCG01. The sequence goes on along the minus strand of JBDTPJ010000013.1, from coordinate 3,440 downwards.
CGTTCACGACCAGCACACGTTCCAGTCGGTGCTGGTGCATCAGCGTTTTCGCCGTCTCGAGGTCGGTGCCTTCGGGAACCGTCACCAGCCGGTCGGGCTTGGTCATGATCGCCGCCACCGGCTGGTCGAGATTCGTCTCGAAACGCAGGTCGCGATTAGTGACGATGCCGACCACCTTCTTGCCCTGGACCACCGGCAGGCCCGAGATGCGGTGACGTTTCGTCAGCGCGAGGACCTCGCGCACCGACATCGTCGGCGGAATGGTGATCGGGTCCTTGACCACGCCGCTTTCGAAGCGCTTGACCTTGGCCACTTCGGCGGCTTGCTTGGCCGGCGTCATGTTCTTGTGGATCACGCCCAGGCCGCCCTCTTGCGCAATGGCAATGGCCAGTCGGGCTTCGGTCACCGTGTCCATCGCCGCCGATATCAGCGGGATGTTGAGCGATATTGACCCACTGCGGGACCCGGTAAGGCGGGTTTTGAGCGAAACGTCGCGGGGAACGACGAGGGAATGCGCGGGGACCAAGAGGACGTCGTCGAATGTCAGCGCTTTCCGGACGACACGCATTGATTTCTCCTATGCGCAAAAATCGATTATACCCGCGTCGGTCCGTCGGCCCAAGTGCCAGCCCGTATATCGACGACGCACGCGACGCAGTTGGCGGCTCATTTCCCATGCCCGCAACGCGACCGAACCGCCGGGCAGATTTCGAAGCCATGATGATTGACTCGCGCATGGACGCTGCGCTACCTTGGCAGCGTCACGAACTCCCGGAGGTTGCCATGCGCCACCCCACCCGCTTCAATCCGCCACACCATGACCGCCGCTTCAACTTGCCAACCGCTCCGACGGTACTCCTCGCGGCGCTCATCGGCGCGCTCATCGCCGCACCCGCCTGTGGCGCACTCTACAAGTGGACCGACGCCGGCGGCGTTGTCGTCTATTCGGATCAACCGCCGCCGGGCAATTCGAAATTCGAAACCATTGCCGGACCGCCGCCGCCCGCCAATCCCAACGCGGTGAAGGAGTTGGTCAACAAGGAAACCGAACTCAAGAAGCAGCAGACTTCGGCAGCGGATACCGCCAAGAAAACCGCGCAGCAGCGCGTAGAGACCGAGCGCCTCGCCGATACGTGCCGGGACCAGCGCGCCGCGGTCAAGAGCCTGGCGGCAGACCAGATCCTGGTTTACTCCATGAACGACAAGGGGGAGCAGGTGGTTCTCAACGACGCGGAACGCAAACGCCGGCGTGACGCCGCCGAAGCGTTCCTGAAGGCCAACTGCCCTCCGGGATAGCCGACGACCCTCGTGCAGGACGAGGGCTCGTGACGGACATGAAATGCAACGGCGGCCCGCGGGTCGCCGTTGTCATGGAGCGGACGCTTCAGTCAGCTGCCTATTTCTTCTCGAGGTTGGCCTGGTTGATCGTGACCTCTCCTTTGGCCCTGAGCGTCGCAAGATAGGCGGTCAGCATCTCGCGGCCGATCTGTTCCGAAAGTCGGGCCGATGCGGCGTCCAGCTTGGCCTTGTCGGTGTTGCCGGGCGTGTTGACCGCCTGCACTCTGAATATCGAAAAGTCGCCGCGTTCATTCGTCGCGCCCACAAAGGCCGGCAGCTTGTCCGGGTTGGCCATGAATATCTGAGTGACCGCGTCCGGCGGAAAGCCCGGCTCGGGCTTGTTGCGGACGATCTGCACCGGCTTGCCGAATGTAACTCCTGCCACTTTGTCACTCTTCCCGTCATTCAATTGGGCGAGCTTTGTGCGACCGGCTTCCTGCGCCTGGTCGATGGCCGCCTTGCGCGTGAGCTGCTTCCGGATTTCCTCCTTGATTTCATCGAAAGGACGCGGCGCCGCCGGCTTGTACTCGATGATCCGCGCAGCCATGATCGCGTTCGGACCGATTTCGACGGCCTCGGTATTGCGCCGGCCCTGAACAGACTCCGGTGAGAACAGTGCCTGAACCAGCTTCGCGTTGCCGTTGGCAAGCGCCTGCATCTGCGCTTTTGAAACCAGAGGCGTGACTTCAACCGTCAGATTGAGCGCTTTCGCAGCACCGGCGAGGCTGTCCGCTTGCTCGTACACCAGGTTCTGGAATTGGTCCGCAGACGCAGCGAATTTCTGCGCGGCGTGCTGGCGCTTGAGTTCGAGTTCGATCTGCGCCTTCACTTCCTCGAAAGGCGGCACATGCGCTGCCTTGATGCCGTTCACCTTGATGATGTGGTAGCCGAATTCAGTTTGCACCGGACCGAGGACGTCGCCCGCCTTGGCCGCAAACGCCGCATCTTCGAAGGTCGTCACCATGGTGCCGCGAGCGAACGTCCCGAGATCGCCCCCCTGCTCCGCCGACCCGGGATCCTTCGAGAATTGGCGCGCGAGATCGCCAAACTTGGCGGGGTTGGCACGCGCCTTGGCGAGGAGCTCCTCTGCCTGTTTTTTCGCCGCGGCGCGGTCCGCCTCGCTCGCGTCGGGTTTCACTGGAACCAGGATGTGAGCGACCGTGCGCTGCTCAGCCGCCGCGTATTGTTTAAGGTTGGCTTCGTATTGCTTCTTTACGTCCGCCGGGTCAACAGTCACGGCGGCAATCAACGCGTCCTGGCTCAGCACCAGGTACTCGACCTTGGCCAGCTCCGGCGTCTGAAAGGCCGCCTGGTTCTTGTCGTAAAACGCCCTGACCGCCGCCTCATCAATCTTCGCGTCCTTCATGAAGGGCTCGGCGCTCACGATCGCAACGGCAACTTCGCGCTGCTGTTCCGACAATCCAAGGAATTTTTCCGACGACGCGCGCGCCACGAAATTGGCCGACGCGACCGGCTCCTGCACTGTAGCGGACAACATGTCCTGGCGAACTTTTTCCTCGAAGGCGACCCGATTGCTGCCCTGCGCAAGCAAGTATTGCTCGTAGCGATCATTGGAAAACTTGCCGTCGTCCTGAAATGCCGGGATGCTGGAGATGGTCTCGCGCAACTGCGCATCCGAAATGCGGAAGCGCTCGTCACGTGCCTTGTTGGCAAGCAGGTGTTCGTTGACCACGCCTTCCAGCACAGCAAAACGCACTTCCGGATTGTCGAACATCGCAGGGTCGAAATTGCGACCGAGCATTTGCCGCGCGCGCTGCTGCTGGTCGCGCAGCGACTGGTCGAATTCGGCTTGCGTGATATTGACCTTGCCGACGGTCGCCACGGAATCGGCTGCGCCTGCGCCTCGGAAATAGTAATCCACCCCGAAGAAAGCAAACGGGATCATCATCAGAAACAGGATGATCTGCGCAACACGTTTATGCTTGTTGACTAAATCGTACATGGACCCTGCTTGGTTCGCGCACGCAGCCCAATTTCAGGCCGGTAGCAGAAAGGGCGAACTTGCGTTCGCCCTCGTCATTTACGGATTCTGGCGGAGTGGACGGGACTCGAACCCGCGACCCCCGGCGTGACAGGCCGGT
>JBDTPJ010000012.1:0-48463 GCA_039932755.1 Betaproteobacteria bacterium | reverse complement strand
TTTGGCAATCGCAAATATAACTGCGAACGACGAAAACTACGCTCTGGCGGCTTAACCCCGCCGGACCTTGCACCGGGCGGCGCTCAGCCCGGGTGATGTAGCTGTCACAGCAAGGACATTTTGAGCGATCGCGTCCACCCGGGTCACTTGGGTGAGGCGTTAGATCTAGGTGACTGGTCCTGCCGTCGTATGTCAGTCAACGGTGTCGGGATGAGAGCACAATGACGCGACTAAGCATGTAGTCCTGACTGTGGAGCGCTTCCGGACGCGAGTTCGATTCTCGCCACCTCCACCAATACCAAACGGCCACTTTCGGGTGGCCGTTTGCATTGGAGTGGAGGATGCCGGAGGGCGCTAGGAGTGAGGCTGAGGATTTCGCGGAGGCATCGCGAAATCCGAGCAAGCATTCGCCACATCCAGAAACTCGGTGACCCGCGCCTGGCGATGTTCACGAGTCCCTAACGTCCAATGGCGTTGGGGACGCGCGAGCTTCCCACACCTGGAAGCCAGGCGAGCGTCGACATTGCAGCGGTTGGCGTACTCGACGTAAGTCGCGGAGAGGTTCAGGCCGCGCGCACCGACACTTTCCGGATCGTTCGCCAGGCACATCGCCAGATTGTCCGTGCCGCACCCGACATCGAGCACCCGCACCGCCCCCGATGTGCCGGCGAAGCGGATAGACGAGGGCGCGAGACGCCGGCTCCAGTGGCCCATCTGGAGCTCGTAGCCTTCGCCGTCCGAGGACGCGAGCGTGCAGACAGCGGTCATGCTATGGATTCACGGCTCTCTACCGGATGCGGCCATCCCAGCGGTCGGATGCCTTCGCCGGGACCGCCGATTGAGCATATAGTCGAGTCTTCGACGATGCGAGGGTACGCCCATGGCAACCGACGGGATCAGTCGCCTCATTGCGGTCACGCAGATGAAGAGCAGCAACGCCAATGACGACGCGATGCGCGGCGCGGACGGACAACGTAAGTTGATCGGACAGCAAAAAATTCTGCGCGCCGACCAACGCAACTTCGAGGCGCTGCCCCGGGCAGAGCAGCAAAGCGCACTCATGGAGTTGCGCATGCGGCTGCAGGGATTTCGACGGAGCCTGTCGCCCGGCGCGGCTGCTCTGCTCGACCAATGGATACAATGGGCGAGCGAGCACCGCTGACGCGGATCAGCGCGCGGTGCTGCGTGGTCAACGAAAAATAAGAACACAACGCGGGGAACATGGCCACGAGCGCCAAGTGACCTTTGCCCAAGCGTTGTCGCCCAGCTTTCGGTTTGACAATGCCAGCTGCAATTTTGGTCAACCGGGCGACCTCTGCAATGGCGAAAACAACGAACCGATCCTGTCGATAAAACTCGCCCGCGATCAACCTATCGGCGGTTCCTGGGTAGGCACGCCGTCCGGCACTTCGCTCGCGGCGCGCGCGGCATCAAGCGGCTTGGCGACCGACGCCACAACTTCCGCGGACGTCATGGGCGAATTCAGCGCCTCCTTTGCCAGACTTCGGAGCGCTTCCATGCGTTGTTCAATGACTTGGTACAGAATGCGTCCCGCCAAGACCTCATTGCCCGCGTCTTCGTGAAACAACACCGCCAGTCGTTGATGTGCCTCTGCGGCCCCTTCGAGACATTCGATGGCGCGATAGGGGTCGCCGATTACCATCTGCAGGTGCGCATTGCGCATCCCGTCGAGCATCTCCCGGACAACGGCGTCAACTGCGTCCACAGCCAGCGGATCCATGGATATTCCCCCCAAAGTTCCGCATTCTAGCGCCTGAGATCGGCGAGCCGCGTGGGCAGATCAGACCGGGTGCGGCGCCGAGGTCCATAAAGGTGCGGATCTCTCGAACCTTTCGGCCCCGGGGACGTTGCCGCGGGCCGAAAACGGTTCCACAATACGTGGATGGAAACTGCCAGGGATGACTATTTGGCGTCGGTCGCTGCTGCCATGATTGCAGCTATTGAGGAAGCGACGTTCCACGCCGAACACGGCAGCCTGGGCGCGGATTTTCAGGACCTCGTCCTGCACGCGCAAGAAATGTATGCAATCGCGATGAAAGAGTTGAACGCGCTCCCTGACGCCGGCGATTTCATTCGCGGCATGGCAGAAACGATTGGCGTCAAGCTGGCCGATCTTGGCGCGATGCTTGACGAGCGTTCGCCGAACTAGACGTCCAGCTTGATGCCGTGCGTATCGCAGGAAGACCCATTCGACCTGATTCGATTTGTCGAGGCCCAGGCCAAGGACTACAAACGCGCGTTGGCCGAACTTCAAGCGGGGAAAAAGCAGACCCATTGGATTTGGTACGTGTTGCCACAATTGCGGGGGCTGGGATCTAGTTCACGTGCGATCTACTATGGCATTCGCTCCATGCATGAGGCTGCGGCCTACCTGGCACACCCAATTCTCGGGCCGCGGTTGCGGGAATGTGTGGCCACGACAAACTCATTGGGAGATCGTAGCGCGGTGCAGATTCTCGGCGAAGTCGACGCGACGAAGTTTTGGTCGTGCCTGACGTTGTTCTGCGCTGTCGATCCGAAGGACCCTGCCTTTAGGGAGGCGCTGGATAAGTTTTTCGCGGGCGCTTCATGCAAAAGATCGCTAAACCTGATGGATTTATTGCGGCATGAGGCCTAGCCCAATTCCAGTTGAGCCTACAATCGAGGCTAGCTGCGAAAGGGAACCAATGCGTTCTCGTCCCAAGCGGTCTACCTATTCATTAGCGGTCAAAGCCGCGGAACTTGCGTTTGCCGTGCCAATCGTCGTCGCGCACCGTGTAACACGCATGGCGCTTTCCGGTCCCAAGCTCTCTGCGCGCGATCGCAAGGAGTTTGAACTCATGTTCGCCGAGAAGCATCTTGCTTTCGGCGAATCTTGGAGGGCTATGGCTGCACAGGCGGCTTTGGTCAATCAAGTGCTGGCAGCCTCGTTCTTTGTCTCGTTCTGGTCGGTTGCAGGAGGCAGGAAGCCGTCTGCCAAGGTGTCGGCGGCTCAGGTGCAGAAAGCAACGCTGAGGGTTCTAGACAAAGGCTTTGCGCCGGTGCACCGCAAGGCCATGGCCAACGCCAATCGTCTAGCTCGAACGAAAATTCGCTGAGCGCCGTGAAGCCTATTCAGCGCCAGGATTCGCAAATGAAAGTTCTTACCCGTTTGTTTCGAACCATTCACGGACTGATGGCGTTTCTTTTTGCCTGCGGCGCACTCGTCCTCATCGTCATCGCCGCCCGAGTCGGATGGGTGGCCCTCGTCGGCGGCCTGGACCGGGCCGCGGCGCAGGGAACTATCGAGGCCATTGGACTTCTGGCCGCTGCGGTTGTCGCATTGCAGATTGCCGAGACCATTTTCGAGGAAGAGGTCGTTCGTGACGCCGACATCAGCGCGCCGACTCGCGTGCGACGATTCCTGTCACGATTCTTCGTTGTCGTCGTCGTCGCGCTGGCCATCGAAGGGCTTGTCGCCACGTTTAGAGCCCTGCACGAAGATCCAGCGCAACTCCCGTATGCGGCAAGTATCCTGGTTGCGGTAGGCGTACTCCTTGCCGCGTGGGGTGTGTTCGTTCATCTCAATCGTTCCGCCGAGGAACTGGAGCCGGAAGCAATGGCGGACGCAAAGCGCGAAGACCGAAAGCTCAAGTGATCGATAGGAAGTGATCGAACCTTGCGGCAGATCAACCGAAGAGGTGACCCCATGCAACGATTTCTTTTCGCAATTGCCACGATATTGATTTTGGGAACAGGGTTCTTGCCGACGGCAGCGTTGGCACAGCAAGCACTTGTCATCAAGACCTTGGCCGAGAGGAAAGTTGCGGAATTGCCGGAGGGGCCCCTCTTTTGGCGGATAGAGAATTTCCATACCCTCAGCGACGCAAAGGCTGCTGCTGGCTCCACCGGATTGGCGGTGGAGTCTGCAGGAAAGGTTTGGCTCTTCAGACTGGGCCCCTCGGGGGGATCAACCGTGGGCGGGGTCAAGGTGGCAGAAGTTGGACCAATTCCCCGCGTCGTGGCAGCGCAGTATCTGCTTCGGATCAACGAAGCAAGCGGGCCTCCCGGTAGCACAACGGCCGTGCACAGCCATCCGGGTTCCGAGGCGTTCTACGTGCTCTCCGGGGAGCAGAGCATCCGTAGTCAAGCCGGCGTAATGCGAGTGTCGGTCGGCCAGCCCGAAGCCGGCCAAGGCGCCGATGTGCCAATGCAGGTCTCCAGCAGCGGCGCGACGGATTTGCTTGCATTGGTGATGTTCGTGCTCGATGCCACTAAGCCGTCCACATCTCCGACAAAATTCCCGTGAATTCGTTGAAAGTCTGATTGGCATCACGCAGGCAGTCAGTTTCCCAATAAAACGGCCACCCGCACGCAGCCGTTTTGTCGAGGATGTGAGGGAGCTGCCCAACTCCGGCCAGCGGGACAAGCAACAACGGCCTCCACCAAGGCAAAGACTGACGGACTTTCTCCAGGTTAAACACAGGCTCAAATTTGTCTGTAGAGTGCAGTGGGCAGCACGTCATGTCGCAGCTGAACTTCCGGGGGTAAGCTTGGCTCATTTGGTAACGGACAAGGTTGTCGTCGCGCTGCATCGGGTTGGCTTGACGTTGCTGGTGGTAATGGTGATTTCCGTTGTTGCCGCTATCAACTTTACCGCGGGCGTAGACGGCCTCGTGAACGCGGTAATTTTGGCCGGGATTGCGTTTGGCTTGCCCGCTCTTGGTGTGTACACGCTGGCGTATTGGTTTGACGGCCACGCCGCGCGTCTCGAAGGCCACCCAGGCGAACGCCGGCCCATTCCTCGCGACTCTCCAAGCCGACACCCGTTTCGCGCTCCGTTAAGTGGCTACATCATTGCGGTCGCCGCAACTGCAGGCGCCTGGGCATTCCGTGCGGTCATCAATCCGTATCTTCCCGGGTCCGTGCCGTTCATTACATTTTTTGCGGCAATAGCCTTTAGCGGCTGGATAGGTGGATATGGCCCGGCGGTCCTTTCCGTTGCATTGAGTGCCACCATCGCCCGTTACTTCTATATGGTTCCGGTAAAAACCTTTCTGCTTACGGATGCCGCAATTGCTGTGCGCTTGGGCACTTTCGTGTTCGTGGGGCTGATCATCGGCGGGTTGACGGCTGCATTGCGCGCCGCCTTGCAACGTGTTCAAGAACTCGCCGACCGATTGGTGGCTATTGAAGCAGATAAATTGCAAGTCCCTTCGGCCACCGCCCCCGAACAGCAGGGCGGAGGGTGACACGCGGCGCCAACTCCTCGCAGTCAGGTTTCCACAGTTATCTGGATTTCGCGCTTGCCTGCTCTGCCCGGGCGGCGCCGATCGCAGTCTTGACGTGGTGTTCTTCCTCGGGCGGCGGCAGAACTGCCTTCATCCCCAGTGACTTGATCCACAGTTCCCGGCACCAACCCTTGGTGTGATAAAGATGTTCATCTTCCTGATCCTCAACCAGGTCACAGGCTTGACTTAGCGCCGTCCGCTTGGCACCGGTCAATTTCCTGGCGCACTTGCCCATCAACTCCCAATCCAAGTGGTCCTTGATCTCCGCAAGGACGACACATTCACATGCGACCAGTTCAGTCGCAGCCTCATCGCCGCCGGCCTTCGCGAGTTGCATGGCTTTTAGCAATCCCGCGCCGACTGCTTTCACCACTTCGCGGCCCGTTGTCTTTATATCGGGGTCAAGACCAAAGGCATCGCATACCTCCCGAAGGATCACGACATGCGATCGGGTCTGCTCGAGATAGTCGATCCATTCCTCGCGCAAATCGGGATTTACAGCGCACGCGACAGCCATTTCGTAGACCTTTACACCACCCATTTCGTGTTCCAGCGACTGCAAGATCAGTTCATTCAATTGTTCTTCCTTCATGTCTGCTCCCGTCGAGGTCAATGCGTGAAGAGTGCGATAAGGATGATGATTGGGATGGGTACCCCTACCAGCCAAAGCAGGATCGAGCGCATGATGTTTTTCTCCTAGTGACTATGGGAATGGGCTACGGTGGGCAAGGTGCGGAAGTCACCGTCGCGCTGCCGACCTCCCCAGGTCGCGGCGACGGCCGCAGAGAATGCCCCTGCAAGCAATGACGCAAACACCCAGAGCGCGAGATAGGCTGACGCCCGCCGCGCCTCGTCTGCGATTTCCTTGGCTTTGGCTTCCGCTGCCGCTGCTGCTGCTTTGGCTGCGGTCAGTACTTGCTCGACACGTGCTTGCGCTTCCGCTTGACTCAAGCCGGTGCGACGCATGACGATTTCCGCAAGATAGCTCTTGTCGCCGTCCGGGACTTGGCCCTGAACGAGACCCATGCCCACTATCGCGGTCGCCTCCGTGGTCGACCGCGCACTGTCCGCTCCCGTCGACGCGGCCTGGCCTCCCCGAAACAGCATGTCGATGAAGTAGGGGGAAATGGAACCGACGCGACTTCCCGACGATGTCGATGTCGAGGCTGACACACCTGCAACGGTTCCGGCGGCTGCGGCGCCAGCAGTTGCGGTTCCCACCATCGAAGAGGCGGCGCTGGCCAGCAAGCCTGCGCCAATGATCGTCGCCACAGCCCACGCTAGAAGGCCATGGGCCGTGTCGCGAAAGTACGACTCGTTGACATCGGCATCAGCCCATCGCGAGCGAAGTCGTCCGGCGAGGTAGCCTCCCAGCGCCGATGCCGCAGCGCTCATGACAAAAAGCCAAATGATCGTGGCTGTGGCCAAGGCACTGCCACTTGCACCTCGATAAGACCAGGGTGAGATCGCCGACAATCCCAGTCCGGAGCCAAGGGCGAGAAGGATGAGGGCCAACGCTGCCGCCGCGACCGCGCCACCCATAATGGCGCCCCAGCAAATTGCGTGTAACTGTTGAGACGTCATCGGTCCTGATGTGGTATCGACAACTACGGGTACTGTGTCGCTCCTATTCATACTTCCCCCTGTGAATTGGGATCCCGTCGGCGGCGCGCAGGATGATCGCGATTGATGAACCGTGCGCATGCGGCGGAATCTGGGCAGACTTTAGTGAGGACGTGCCTTCCCAAATGCAGTCCGGAATCGCGAATTGATGTAGGAAAATCCCTACTGACATGCGGGGTTGCTGATTCGTATTTGGGGAGGCCAAGCAGGCGGAAAAGGCTTTGGTTTCCTCGTAGGGCGCAGGCATGTTGCGGACGGCAAGTTTGAGTGGCCTAATTGCGCCAGCCAGTTCCCCCATTTTCGAGTGATCGCGCAGAATGTTCGCAACGCCTCAATTCGATAGGACTCGCAACACCGCGCGCCATTTTGGACGTTCACTGTCCGCTTTTATGGCTGCTCTTGTGCTGGTCGTTGCGACGATAGCGCATGCGCAAAGCGATTCCGCGCAGAAGCAGTTTCGCCAGTGGGCTGAGGAGCGCGTGCAGGTGCTCAAGAAGAGCCGCAACGGCGATGAGCGGGTGAGCGCAGCGGAATACCTCGGCGGATTCGAGTATCCGGATGTGATTGCCGCGCTGAACGCGGCGCTTGCCGACTCCGATCCGCGAGTACGTGCCGCAGCAGCAGGTGCACTCTGGAAGACCGGCAAGGCCGCCGAGCCCGCGCGTGCCAGTCTCATCAAGGCGCTCGACGATTCCGCGCCGCAGGTGGTGGTCCGCGCCGCCGGCGCGCTGCAAGTGCTTGGCATGTCGCAAGCGGAGCTGGCGCCCGCACGCAGTCGCGTCCTCGCAATGCCCGGCGTGGGAGATACCGATCGCTACCTCGCGGCCCGCGGACTCATTGGTTACGCGCCGCCGCTATCGCTTCTCGTCCCAATACTGGAGTTCCTCGAAAGGACTTCCGTGCCGCGACCGGCGTCGGCGCAGAGCATCGCGGAGCGCGAATCGCTCGAAGGCGCCGTGAGCGCCATTGAGCGACTGGTGAAGACCGGCGATCGTTCGCTCATCGCGCCGATGGTGGATGCAACGCGCAACGCGCGATATAGCCAGGCGTCGCTCCTAAAGGCGCTCGGCGCGTTCGATCCCAGGCCCGATGGCTGGATCCCCCTGCTGGTTGGATACCTCGATTCGCGCGATCCGAAGGTTCGCTATGCCGCGCTCGTACTGCTCAGCAAGCAAACGGGCGATAGGGATGTCGCAATTTGGGCGCCGCGCGCGGCCGCACTATTGCGAGACCCTGAGAGTTTGGTGCGCAGTGAGGCATTGTGGAGTTTGGGACGCGCCGGCGGCCTTGCCGCAGGTGAGGTCGATGCGGTGGTCGCGATGCTCGGCGATCCCGATGCCGACGTTCGCCGGCGGGTCGCGGCCACGATCGGTGAAATGGGCGATCGCACGCAGGCCGTCACCGCGGCGGCAAAGGTCCGCGTGGCCGAACGCGCGAAATTGCCGCTCACCGCGCTGATGGAACGTGACCCGCATGCCGATGTGCGGGCCGAAGCCAAGCGCTCGCTGGCGAAGCTCTCAGGAGATACTTCGGCGGCGACTTTGCCCGGCACGTCAGCGGATCCGGCCGCCGCTGCGCGCACGGTGAACCCGTCGGCAGAAGCGGGTGGCGTCGCGCTTTTACGCGAGCGCAAGATCACGATGGACACCGGTTCATGGTTCCAGGCATTGTCCAGGACGGACGTGCCGGTCGTGCGCGCGTTCCTCGATGCCGGCTATTCGTCGAAGGCGACGGTGGAAGGCAGCGGACCACCGCTGGTCATCGTGTTCCAGGTGGGCAATGCGTGCGCGCCGAACATGCGTCCCAGCAAAGCCGACACCAAGGCGATGATCAAATTGCTTCTCGAGCGCGGCGCCGACGCGAACGGCGCCGGCGCGAATGGCTTCACGCCGCTGATGGCGGCCGCCATGATGGGCTGCGACCGCGAGGTGATCAAGGCGCTGATCGTTGCCGGTGCGAAGGTCGGCACGACGAATCCGGCGGGATTGGCCGCATTCGACATGGGCCTCTATTCCGGGCATGACGGACTCGAGGAACTGATCGTGGCCGGATATCGGCTGCCGCCGGAAAAGGTGAAGGTCTACGAAAGGGCCTACGCCGACAAGCCTGCCATACTGGCGCTGGTCAAAAAGGCGGCGCATAAGTGAGTACGCAGTTGAGTGCGCAAATAAGCACGCAAATGAGTGTCGCAATCCGACCACGCGTGGTGACAACAACGGGGAGACCACAATGAAACTGAAATCGAGTTCAAGAATATTCGCTGCACTATTGGGGGCTGTCGTCGTGCCTATGGTCGCCGTCGACGCAGTTGCCGCCGATGGGACCGCCAGCGGCACGCTGACCTACGCGGCCAAGTCCGGCGCGATCACGATGTCGCCGAAATTTGCGTACCTCGTCAAGGGTCCCGACGCCGTCGACAACAGCAAGATCATTCGCCATCTGATCCTGTCGCCGACCGACCTGGGCGCGAAGATCGCGGCGTGCAAGACGCTGAGCTGCACCGATGGCGACCTCAAGAACGGGATGACCGTCGATCTCGATGTCGGCCCGCGCCTCAACTACTGGGTGGTGCTCAACGACCAGCGCGTCCAGTATTCAGGGACCCAGATGCCCGCGTCGCTCGTGCTGACGACGAATTCGCCGACGCGGCTCGCGGGCAAGCTGGTCTTCGACGACGCGACGGCCGGCGGGCCCAAGGTCGAGATCGTATTCGACGCGCCGCTCCTGAAGAAAATCAAGTAGGGGCGCCGCGCGGCGCTGAAGTGGTGGCGCCACGCGGCGCGATCGAGAATGATGGCGCCGGAGCGTGGCCCTGCATTTCACGGCACCCCTTACTGCCCAGCGGTGATGCCTCCATCCAGATAGAGTATTTGTCCGGTCACAAAGTCCGACGCCGTTGCGCAAAAAAATATTGCGGCACCGACGATGTCGCGCGGCTCGGCGACGCGCCCCAGCGGAATGCGGTCGACGATCTGGGCCGCGGTGACGGGATTGGCGAACCAGTGATTGGCCATTTCCGTGCGCACAACCGTCGGCGCGATGCCGTTGACGGTGATTCCATGACGCGCCAGTTCCATTGCGTGCTGCTTGACCAGCATCACGAGGCCTCCCTTGGTGCTGCAGTAGGCTGAATAGCCGCGGTCGCGCAAGCCCAGTTGCGCACGAACGGACAGGAGATGCACCTGTTTGCCGCCGCGTGCGGCGGCAACCTGATGGCGGGCCACCGCCTGTGCCGTGAACATCGCTGCTTTCAGATTGATCTCGGCGACTTCGTCCCACGCCTCCTCGGTCACGTCGAGCAGCGGCTGCTCGCGCTGGATGCCGACGCAATTCATCAGGACGTCGATGGCGCCGAACTCGGCCACAACCGCGTCCACGGTCGTCCGGATCGACTCAACCGAATGCGCGTTCATGGCACAGCCGTAGGCGACGAGACCTTCCGCGCCCATTACGGTCGCCAAAGCTTGGGCCTTTTCGGCGTCACGTCCGGCAATCGCGACCTTCGCGCCCTGGCGTGCCAAGCCCCAAACGACGGCCTGGCCGATTCCTCCGTAGCCGCCGGGAATGAAGACGACTTTGCCGCTCAAGTCAAAGAAACCGGTAACTTGCTTGGCATCGGTCATGGCAGTCATCAGTTCCCGGTGGTCACGTGTCGAGGATGCTCTTCCTGCCGAACAAGCCGCGCGCGCGGAACGTCACCACCGCGATGAACAGCAAGTACATCGACAGCAGCGACCATTCCGATGCATAGGCGCCGGTCAGTGCGACCACCATGCCGACCATGAGTCCAGCCAGGACCGCGCCCCAGAGGCTGCCCACGCCACCCAGGACGATGATGAGAAACGCGGGCACGACCGCGTCGATGCCCACATGCGGACGAATGCCCCAGATGGGCGCCATGATGACGCCTGCGACAGCCGCCAGTCCCACGCCCAGCGCAAAAACGAACAAACGCAAGCGCGACAGATTGATCCCGAGCGCGCGGACCATCTCGCTGTCGTGGGCGCCGGCCTTGATGATCGCGCCGTAGGGGGTTTTTTCCAGGAATGCCCAGAGCAGGCCGATCATCAGGATGGCAAAGCCACTGGCAAAGAAACGGTAATTGGCATAGATCAGGTCACCGATGCGAACCGCGCCGGAAATCACCTCGGGCAGCGGCAACTGTTTTTCCGAGGAGCCCCAGATGAGGCGAATCAGTTCTTCGATGACCAACGCCGCGCCAAAAGTGAACAGCAATCCATACAACGGGTCCTTACCGTACGTGCGGCGCAGGCAGAGTTCGATCAGCATGCCGAACAGTCCGACCAGCAGCGGTGCCAGGAAGAGGGCGAGCATGTAGCGCGTCCCCAACGGCAACGAAAGGTAGGCTTCCTGCGCCGCTGGGAACCACCCGAGCCGTGGAGTCACAACCAACAGCGCGACATACATTCCCAGCGCAAACAGCGAACCGTGCGCGAGATTGATGGTCTCCATCACACCGACGATCAGCATGAAGCCCAGCGCAATCAATGCGAACAGGAGCCCCAGGCTTACGCCGTTGACCAGGTGCGGCAACAAATTGATCAGAAATTCCAAGGACCCGTGATTCCCTTGCTACGCGATTGCAGGGCATGCGGTCCGCGCCGACGCATACTCGCGCCTGCGCGGACCAGCTTTCATGTCACGTCGCTCAAGCTTCGTACGTGGGGGTGGCCTCATAGGACTCGAGCTTGCACGCACCCGCGGCAGCGGGATCCTCGACCTCCTTCGGGGGTAACTTGGCCAGGATGCGGAAAATATCGTCCTTCTCGGCCGGCGCGTCGTTGTAGGTTGCCATGTAGAGCGTCTGCTGCATCTGGTGCGTTGACGGATTCATGTAGGCATCGAAATCCTGCATGCGGTCGCGCGCGGAGATCTTGAGATTCTCCAGTTCCTTGATGACCTTGATGTTGTTGGTGGTACCCGTGCGCTCGACGGCGCGCAGCAGCTCGCGCGTGGCCATGTAGCCGTTGTAATAGCAATTTCCCGGCACCTTGATCTGCACGCCGGGAAAGGTCGTCTGGTAAGCCGCGACGAATTCCTTGACGCCCGGCAAATCGAGCCGGTAATACCAATTGGTGCCAAACACGCCGAAGATGGCGTCGGGTCCCAATCCATAGACGTCGGGCCAATCCTGCTGGTTGTTGATCCACGCCGGCGAACTGTTCATCTTCAGTTGCACCACCTGCTGCCGCAGCGCCTTGATGTCGTCACCACCCACGGCCGTGGCCACCACATGAGGCTTGATCTGCTGGATCTTCAGCAGGTAGGAGGAGAAATCGCGGGTGTTCTGCGGCACCAGCATTTCTTCGACGATGCTGCCACCATTGGCCTCGACGATGGTGCGCATGGCTTTGGCGGTACTGTGTCCCCACACGTAGTCATTGGTGAGCAGCACCCAGCGCTTGCCATTGACGGCCATCGCGTTCTTGACGATGGCCAGAGCGAAGTTGGTGCCATTGCCGTCCCAGACGAACTTGACGCGATGGCAGTCCTTGCCGGATTCCGTCGGCGAGCTGGAATTGCTGTTGAGATAGATGACGCCATACTTTTGCGCGACTTGCGAAATGGCATTGGCCACCCCCGAGTGAATCGCGCCGATCAGGAACGCCGATTCGTTGCGGGTGATGAGGCGCTCGGCCACGCGTGAGCCCGTGGCCGGCGTAGTCTCGGTATCCATGTGGATCGCCTCGACCATCCGTCCCAGTGTACCGCCCTTGGCGTTGACCTCCTTGATCGCCATCATTGCGCCCAGCCGCTCTGACATGCCGCTGGCGGCGTATTGGCCGCTGGCATCCATCGTCAGGCCGATCACCAGCGGCTTTTTTTGCGCGGTCTGCGACCAGGCATGGTTGTGCTTCCACGGCCCGAAGAACGGCGCCGCGCCATAGGTTCCCGCGGTGGCGAGCGCAAGTGCCGAAGCCTTGAGAAGCGTGCGGCGTTGCGGTTCCGGCCGTGTCAGTTGGGTTCCCTGATCCTTATCTTTCTTGATCTCGCTCATGTTGCCTCCTTGTTGCGCGTCGTCCGACGCTGTAGTTGCCGTTAAACGATCTTGGTGTCGTCTCGAACGTGCCGTGATTCCTGGTTACCCGAAGTCACCAACCTATGCCGCCCTGACTTTTGAGGAATTGCCGGCGCGTGCATCGCGCCACATGCCGATGAGTCGCGCGTAACGCTGTGCCACGCCGGCGATAACGACCGCGTCCGTCATTGTTCCGGCGAACCAGCGCTCCGCCATGTCGGCAAAAATTGACCGACCAACCGCAAAGCCCTTGATCAGCGGGTAAGGCGCTGCGACTTCGAATCCGCGTTGCAGGTCCTCTTCGCTCGCTTCAAGTCCGAGCAGCAACACGCCGCGGCAGTGCGGATCGTGGCTGTGGATGACCTGCGTGATCGCATCCCACGCGGCAGCATGCGGATTGGGCGGCAGCTTCCACCAATCGGGAACGATGTCGGCGGCGTAGATCTGTTCCACGGCCCGGGCCACCGTGGTGGCGTCGCTCGACATGTCTGCGGGAGGGATCACCTCGATTAAGAATTCGCGGAATGTCGCGATGCAGGCGGCTTGCAGCTCGCGCATGCGCACGATCTGCATCGCCTGCATTTCCGGCGGGTCATCCGGATGCATATAGACCAGGCACTTCGCGACATGTTCGCCGGGCCAGGTGCGCAGGTGCACGGCCAGCGCGTTGCCCGCCTCAAATGCCAGGGGTCGGGACGCCGGCAGTTCCACTGGACGCGCGACCCACCATCCGCAACCCGTCACGCCGGGAAAGATGTCGTCGCCGAAGCGATCGTCGACGATGACGCCGACACCCGTCATCCCGGGCGCGCCTGGGATTGAGCCGGCCTGTAGTGCACCCATGCGTGCGCCTTCCGCAATCAATTTCTTGCATGCGGTGATCTGCTCCGGTCCTGCACCATGTGCAGCCGCCATATCGATGAACTGGACGCGATGGTCGAACGCGAGCACGGCCAGGTCCCCCCATTGGCGTGTGCGCGTAGTGTTGCGGTGCAGGCGCTCCAGCTGCGCGTCCTCGCGCAGCCGGCGCGTGGGCGAACCGTGGTCCAGGAACGCCTTGAGTTCGATCCAGCTCGGCATGGCCGGCGCACAGCCGTGGCGCGAGACGACCAATGCGCCGCATGCGTTGGCGTATGCACAACACCGGTCGAGCGGTTCGTCGCGGACCCAGCCGCGCAAAAAGCCCGCCATGAACGCGTCGCCGGCGCCGAGAATGTTGTACACGTCGACGGGAAAGCCGGGCCCCTCGAGACCGTTCTCGATGTTGTCCGGAATGGCGCCGGAAAACACGACGCAACCCATCGGCCCACGCTTGACGACCAGTGTTGCCGGCGTCAGTTCGCGCAGACGCCGCAATGCCTGAATAGTATCGGTGCTACCGCCGGCGATATGAATTTCTTCCTCGGTCCCGACGACCAGGTCACATTCCGGGATGACCGTCTGCAGGTGCGCGCTGACTTCCACCGATCCCACGTAGCGCTGCTCGCCCAGGCCGGGGCTGGTCAGGCCCCACAACACCGGGCGATAGTCGATGTCGAGCGCGATGCGCGTACCCACCGCGCGCGCTCCCTTCATTGCGGCCACGCAGGCTGCGTAGGTCTGCGGCTGCGACAGGTGGGTGCCCGAGATGCACAGCGCAAGGGAAGAGGCCAGGAACGCGGTGTCGAAATCGTCAACCGAAATGCCCATGTCGGCGCAGTGTTCGCGATAGAAGAGCAAGGGAAACGTTTCGCGATCGCGAATGCCCAATATCGCCAACGCGGTAAGGCGCTTGGGATCGGTGATCACGTGACTCACGTCCACACCCTCCGCCGCGAGCGTCTCGCGCACGAAGCGGCCATTCTGCTCGTCGCCTACCCGTGTCAGCATGGCCGGCCTGAGGCCGAGACGCGCCACGCCGATGGCGGTATTTGCTGGCGAGCCGCCGAGGTACTTGGCAAAGGTCAGCATGTCCTCCAGCCGCCCGCCTATCTGTTCACCGTAGAGATCCACGGCGGCGCGGCCGACGCAGATCACGTCGAAGCGACGGTCCGGCTTCATGCTCGGGCCTTGCGCGTGCGCGCAGGCATAGCGCGACGTTTCTCGAGGGTGCCCGCGAGATGATGTCCGGTACTGACCACCAATTCCTGCGCCAGGCAAAGTGGCGCCACCAGCGAGCGGAACGGACGGCTTGAATCGTCGCCCAGTTCGAACGCGATCGTGGCGCTGGGCTTCAACGGAGAGAGGGGGCTGTCGGTGATCGCGATGACCGGCACGCCGCGACGGTGACATTGCGCCGCCGCCTCGACGACCCCGGCGGAGTAATTGCGGAAGCTGACGGCGATCAACACTTCACGCGGCGCGATGCCGCGGACGAATTCAGTCAGCATCCCGCCGACGCTGTCCAGCAGGTGCGTGCGCAATTCGAGCTGGCTCAAGGCATAGGCAAGGTAGCAGGCCACCGGGAACGCGCGCCGCTGGGCCAGCACGTGAATCTGGGTCGCGCCGGCCAGGAGGCGGACTGCGGCGTGAAATTGCTTGGCCGTCACCGTTTCCTCGAGTTGCCCGAGTTCGGCGATGGCATTGCTGACGGACTGGTGCAACACGCTGTCCTGGCCGCCGGTTCCGGCGCCATTGCGCTTGCTTTGCCGCATCTGTTCGATGCGTTCGCGGTAGCTGACCGAGCGCTCGACGAGCCGTCCGCGAAAGATCTGCTGCATCTCGGAAAAACCCCCAAAGTCGAGGGCATTCGCAAAGCGGACCATGGCCGACGGCTGCACACCCGCCGCGCCGGCGATAGCGGCGACGGTTCCCAGTGCCAACTCGTCAGGGCGCTCGAGCACGAAGCGCGCGATGCCCTGCAGCTGCTTCGACATCGCTGGGAAGCACACCGTGATTGCCTGCTTCAATTCGTCGTAGTTGGTGGCGGGCATGGTTGGCAACGAGGAAGACGGAACAAATGAGTGATCATTGAACAGCGGTACGCCACCGGAACAAATATTCTTGATTGTTTAAATACTAGAACGTATATTTCCGTCTGTCCAGTGGTTTCCTGCCCCGGCTTTCTTGTCCTGCCGATTGCCCCATGACCAGCCATCCGCGCGCTGCCTTGCTGCCCCTGCCCATGCTGATCCTTTTCATCAGCCTGGCGTCGGCGCCTCTGTGGCTGACGCGCATCGGGCTCTACCAGTATCTGGCGCTGGAAATCATGATCTGGATGCTCTTTGCGCTCGGCTACAACCTCCTGCTCGGGTACGGCGGCCTGCCATCCTTTGGCCATGGCGCCTTCTTCGGCATCGGGGCGTATGCGTTCGGTTTGCTCCAACTCAAGGTCTGGCCCAACCTCTGGTTCGACCTGATCGGCGCTACGGTAGTCGCCGCGGCGTTCGGGGCGCTGGTGGCCCTGTTCATTTCGCATCGGCGCGGGATTTACTATGCGTTGCTGACGATTGCCTTCGGGCAGGTGTTCTGGTTTGTCGCCATCAAATGGCACACCGTCACCGGTGGCGAGGACGGACTCCTCAACATTCGCCGGTTGCCTGCAGAGTTCGGCGTGGCGAGCTTCGACCTCCGGGGCAACCAGTCGCTCTACTACTTTGCGTTCGGCGTGTTCGTGGTGGTCGTCTTCGCAATGTGGCGGCTCGTCCATTCGCCCTTCGGCCGTATCCTCACCGCCATCAAGCAAAACGAAATGCGCGCCGCCTTCGTCGGCTACAACGTCTGGCTCTACAAGTGGCTCGCATTTACGCTGTCGACCGCGGTCGCCGGAATCGCCGGCGCGCTGTTTGCCATGGCGCAGCAGTCCGCCTATCCAAACGTGATGAGTCTGCATTCGTCCGGGTTCGTCGTGATGATGGTGCTGATTGGCGGCGGACTCGTGAGTTTCTGGGGACCGGTGCTGGGGGCGACGTTCTTCATCCTGGCACGGGATCTCCTCGGTGCGTACACCGAAACGTGGCTCCTCTGGTATGGCCTGCTGTTCATGGCGATGGTGCTGTGGCAACCGGAGGGCCTGGCCGGGATCTGGCAGGCGTGGCGCCGGCGCGCAAAGGCGCAGGTTGCGCACCTTCCGGTAGCGACCAAGGCGGCCTGACGTGGCGCTCTTCGAAGCCAGGCATTTGCACAAGCGCTTCGGCGACCAGGTCGTGCTCGAAGACGTCTCGCTGCAATTCGAGGAGGGCCGGCTGCACGGCATCATGGGGCCGAACGGCGCTGGCAAGACGACGTGCTTTAACGTGCTGACCGGACGCTATCGGCCCGACCGCGGCGAGGTCAGCTTCGCCGGACGCACCATTACCGGCGCAACGCCGCGCGCCGTGGCGCGCCAGGGCATCTCGCGCTCGTTCCAGATGATGAACCTGTTCAATGACTACACGGCGCTCGACAACGTGTTGATCGCCTTGCCGGCGGTGCGCAGCCGTGGCTTCGACATGTGGCGTGTCCTGGCATCCGATTCGCGCGCCGAATCCGAGGCCGCGACGATACTCGAACGCGTCGGATTGGCCGGTCGTGAACGCATTCCGGCAAAAAATCTGCCCTACGGCGAACGGCGCGCCCTCGAGATCGGCGTAGCGCTCGCTGCTGCGCCGCGCCTCCTGTTTCTCGACGAACCCACGGCAGGACTGGGCACGGAGGGTACGTCGCGATTGACGGCCCTTATCAAGGAACTCAAGCGGACTCTGACCATCGTCGTTATCGAACACGACATGAAGTTCCTGTTCGGGCTCGCCGACCGGATCTCGGTGCTGCACTGGGGACAGGTCATCGCCGAGGGAACGCCTGACGAACTGCGCACGGATCCATGGGTACGCCGGTCCAATCTCGGCATGCTGAGGACGTGATGCTCGCGGTCGACCACATCGACACCTACTACGGCGAAACCCAGGTGCTCTATGGCGTATCGTTGACCGCGCGCGCCGGCGAAGTCGTCGCGCTGCTCGGTCCCAACGGCGCCGGCAAGACCACGACGCTACGCTCAATCCTGGGCCTCACGCCGGCACGCGCCGGCACCATCGAGTTCGACGACCGCGATGTCACCCGCGCGCCCACCCATGAAATCGCCCGGGCCGGACTCGGCTGGGTTCCCGACGATCGGCGAATATTCCCGACGCTTACGGTAGCGCGCAACCTGGCTATCGCCCGCAAGAAGACGCGCTTTCGGGGATGGACCGAGAACGACTGCTTCGATATCTTCAGCGCCTTGCCGCACCTCATGCACCGCGAGTGCGAGAACCTCTCGGGCGGCGAACTGCAAATGGTCGCCATCGCGCGCGCATTGGTCGGCGCGCCGGGTCTCGTGCTCTTCGATGAGCCGAGCCAGGGTCTGGCGCCGAAGGTGGTGCAGGATGTGATGCGCGCCATACTGCGATTGAAGGATGAGGGAATCGCCGTGCTGATCGTCGAACAAAATGTTGAGAGCGCGCTTGCGATCAGCGATCGCGCCTATGTCATGGATCACGGGTCGATCGTGCATGAAGGCCCTGCCCGCGAGTTGCGCGACGACGCGTCGCTGCGCGCGCGGCTGCTCGGAGTCTGATCGATGCCCGCGCCGCTTCTGTCCGTGCAGCGCCTGGCCAAGCGCTATACGCGCGGCCTCTTCACGCGCGACGTGACCTTTTCGCTCGAAGCCGATTTTGCGATTCCGTCGGCGTCGATTGTCGGCGTCATGGGGCCGAACGGTTCCGGCAAGACCACGCTGTTTGAACTCATCACCGGCAGCAATCTTCCGTCAGCGGGCCAGGTTTTGGTCGAGGGCCACGACATCCACCGCGTCCGCTACGCGGAGCGCGACCGCCTGGCGATTCACTACCACCAGTCCTATCAGGTACGCGCGTGGAAACGCACGCGGCCGTCGTTCATGCTGGATGCGGCGCAGAGCGATTCACCGCGTGTCCACCTCTTCGACGAGCCGCAGTTCAATACGCAGGACGGCTACATCGGCTTCATGCTGCAGTTTTTCCGCAAGCTGCGTGCAGACGGCCGGCTGGTCTTCCTCTGCCTGCATCCGAATGAGTCCTGGCATGTCGAGATACTTCGGGAA
The DNA here is from genome assembly GCA_039932755.1 of Betaproteobacteria bacterium. GTDB lineage: Bacteria > Pseudomonadota > Gammaproteobacteria > Burkholderiales > Casimicrobiaceae > VBCG01. The sequence continues at coordinate 29,511 of JBDTPJ010000012.1, read as the reverse complement.
ACCTGCGACTCCTTCATCTACGTCGACCGCGGACAATTGACGCACGCAGCCGACTTCGCCGCGTTATGCCGCGACCAAAGGGTGCGCAGCTATTTAGGCGCGCTGGCGCCTTCGAGCGCCTGAGCGTACGCCCAGCATTAAGGGGCGGACGCGAGTTTTTCGATGACGCTGGCTATTTCCTGGCTCATGTGCGCCAGGGCGCGGCTGTGGGCAGCCGCCAGCGCATCAAAGCTGGCAGTAGCCGTGGGCTCGCGCACGGTCGTGCGGCCGGTTTGCGCCTTGCCGTCCTTGGTCCGGCGCACGATCCACACCGCATTCAGCGTTGCCGCGTCTCCGGGTGCCGAGTCGAAGCTTTGCACTTCGATCGCCACCCGGAATTCTGCATCCGCATTCAGGGACTGCTGAAACTGGGAAACGCGCGGCGTTCCCAGCATCGCAACCAGGTTCTCCGCCACCACCCGCGAAATATTGCTCTGCAGTGGCGACGCCCAGCGGTTGAATTCGTCCAGTTTCACCTGGTTGGCGCTGGTGCTGACCACAATCTGCGGCAGATCCACGATGGCGGGAATGGAGACGGGGCCAACGACCACGGAAACATTCGCGGTCACCGCCTTGGGTGGAGCAGTGGGCACCGGACCCTGGCCCAGTGTGTAGAAGTGCGACGCTGGCGTTGCGCATCCGGTTGCGGCCAGCGCAATGGCGCACAGCATGCCAATGTGCGCTACACGGGACGCCGTCCGGGACTTGTGTCGACCCACTATTCGATGCATCAGGGCTTCTCCTCGGCCTTGCCGCGAATCAATATCTCGGGGTGACGCTCAAGGAAGTCCACGAGCACGCGCACGGACCGCGCCGCGCGGGTGACTTCCTGCAGCGTATCGCGCAGGTCCTGGGGCGCCGGGGAATCCTTGCCGAAAAGCGTCGAGTCGGTGTTCTTCAGGACGGAGTCGGCACTGCCAATCGCACGACGAAGGTCTTCCAGCGTCTTGGTCCCTTCCGGCAACAATTTGGCATCGACGTTGGTCATGAGCTTATCCACGTCCTTGAGCGTGTGCGTGAGCGTCGAGAGCGCATCCTTGACTTCGATGCCGATCGCGTTGAGCGGCATGTTGTCGACCTTGGTCAGGATGCTCGAGAGTTTGTTCTCGATGTTGGCAAAGCCTCCCGTGATCACCGGAAGCTCCGGCGGATCCTGGTTCCAGTCGATCTTCACCCTGGGCGCGTTTGGCAAATATTCGAATGCGACGTACATTTCGCCGGTGAGCAGACTGCCGGTCTTGAGTTGCGCCCGCAGTCCGTGTTCGTCCACGAGGCGGCGCATCATGGTCGTTCGAGCTTGCGGCGATATTTCCGTGAGGGCCTTCCTGGTCGCGGCCTTTTGCTCTTCGGGCAAGCGCCGGATCAGCCGCTCGGGCAAGAACGTGATGAGTACTCGAGGACGAAAGACCTGGGTCTTGGCATTGAAGCTCATGCCGACTTCCGCAACTTCGCCGACGCGCAGGCCGAGCAACGTGACCGGCGCGCCCACTCGCAATCCGCGCACCGACTCGTCGAAATACAGCACATAGCGCCTCTCGACGGGGTCGGGCTGCTTCATCGCGATGGAACGGTCGTTGTACAGCGTGAAGGTTCGGTCAGGCTCCGCCTCCGGCGTGTTGGGCGGCGCGAAATCCGGGGAGTCGAAGGCAATACCGCCGGCCAACAATGCCGCGACCGACTCCGTGTGCACCTCAAAGCCATCGGCGCCGACGACCACGTCGATGCCGCTGGCGTTCCAGAAGCGCGTTTCCGTGGTGACAAATCGGTCGTACGGCCAGTCGATGAATATCGTGATCTCGACGGACTTGCCGTCGGGCGCCAGGTTGTAGCCGGACACTTGGCCGACATTGAGCTGGCGGTAATAGATGGGCGCGCCGATACCGAGCGAACCCAGCGTTTTTGCCCGCAATACGAACCTGCGGCCGCCCTGGTCCTTGATGATGGGTGGCTCGTCGAGGCCGATGAAGTTGCGCTGCGAGACGTCCGAATTGCCGGCCCTGAAGGCGATGTAATTGCCCGAGAGTAGCGTGTTGAGTCCCGAAACGCCGCTCAGCGAGATGCGCGGCTCGACCACCCAGAATTTCGCATCGTCGACCATCAATCCTGCGGCGTGCTTGGCGACCTTCGCCTTCACTACGACCTTGGAATAGTCCTCCGACAGTTCCACGCCCGATACGACGCCAATCCGCACGTCTTTGTACTTGATGAACGTCTTGCCCGCCTCGATGCCGGATGCCGACTTGAAGGTGACGGTGATGGTCGGTCCTTCGCTCAACGCGCGCTGGACCGCAATACCGATGGCTACCAGCGCGGCGAGGATCGGGATGATCCAGACGACCGAAAAGCGCAAGCGCCTCTTGCGCACCACGGTGGCTTGCGGAAGGTTGTCGAGTTCGGGTTCGTTAGCCATGGCGCGTAGTATGCAGGTGCGGATGCGGGTAAGCGGAGTCCCAGATCAAGCGCGGGTCGAAATTTTCGGCGGCGAGCATCGTAAGCACGACCACCGCCGCGAAGAACAATACGCCTGCTCCCGGTGCCACCGACATCAGTGGCTCCAGTTGCACCATAGCAACAGTGAAAGTGACGACGAACACATCGAGCATCGACCAGCGACCGATGATCTCCACCAGCCGATACAGGCGCGTGCGATCGGGATTGCTTTTGATCGACCCGCGTTGCACCGTCATCAGCAGGTAGACCAGCGCAGCGAGCTTGCCCAGGGGAATCATCACGCTGGCGATCAATACCACAAGCGCAAGCGGCCATGAACCCGAGCCGTAGAGAAACGCGACGCCGCCCAGGATCGTGTCGCCTTCCGTGGTACCTAAGGTGGTCGAATTCAGCACCGGCAGGAGCATTGCCGGGAAATAACATATCGTCGCGGCAATGACGAGCGCCCAGGTTTTCTGGATGGAGCCTTCATGCCGGAATTCGAGTTCCTCGCCGCAACGGCGACAGTAGGCGGGTTCGCCAACGCCTGCGGGCCGCGACAGCAGCTGGCAGGCGTCACAGGACATGAGTCCCAATTGCGCGGCGGTGGCGGCAGTGTCGATCGCTTTCATGGTGACTTTGTGGCCGCGGCAATGGAAGCTTCGGCTGCGGCCAGCGGCGGCATCTCGCCGTCGTACCACTGGAGTCTGCGCCAAAGCTCGCGCGGATCGAAGGTCACGTAGATCGCCGGGAAAAGCAAGATCAGGATCCCGACCGCGTACATGCCGATGCCGGCTTCCACGGTGGCGAGCTGCGCAATCTTGATCAACGCCACCAGGATTCCGAGCATCATCACTTCCAGCATCGACCACGCCTCGAAGTAATGCACCCAACGCAGCATCCCGCCGACCCAATGCGGCAAAGGGGAGCGTCGCGCGGTGACCAGCAGCGTCAGCATGAACAGAATATATCCGCCGGGCGCGAGCACGACACAGAAGGTGATCAGCGCGCTGGTCAATACCTGGCCCTCCCGCCACATCTCCAGCGCGCCGCCGACGATGGTCGTGCTGGCAGTGCGCCCGAGGACGGAGAGGTCCATCAACGGCGACGTATTGGCGATGACGAAGAGGATCAGCGCCGCAACGGCGAAGGCGAGTGGAAGATCTTCCGGACCGGGGGGATGCCTGGCCAGCAGGCGGCCGCAGCGCGAGCAGCGCGCCCTGCCGCCCGGCGGAAGAGGCACGATGGTCTGCAGCATGTCGCAATCCGGACACGCCACCGTCGATGCCAGAAAAGTGTCGTTCAATTCCGGGTTGCGATCTACAGTCATCACCGCAGGGTCAGGACTACTTGGTGCGGCGGGTCATTTCCCCGACGATCGCGCTAAATTGCTCACCGACCTCGTGCTCGACGAATTTTTTCGACATGACCGCGCCGGCAAACGTGCTCGGCACGATTTCGAGGTGGTAGACGATACGCGTGCCCTGTCCATCCGGCTCGAGCATGATCGCCGATTCGACGCGGCGCATGTTGCCCTTGAGTTGCGCGGTCTTGATGCCGGCGGGCGGCTTCAAGTCGATTCTGCGTTCGGTGGTGTAGGGAAAGCTCGCTGCGCCGTAGCGCGCCACGCCGCGCTGCTCGACGAAAACCGAAGTATCGGTGCGCTTGATCACCTTGCTCTCGGTGACATTGGGAACCCATTTCGCCAAGTTCTCGAAATCGGTCAGCACGTCCCAGGCCACGGTTTGCGAAGCCGGAGCGAAAAAGACAGCATTGACGATGTACGCATCGCCCTCGAAGGCCACGTCCAGGCTGCGTATCGGCGAATCGGCGGCAATGGCCGGGGTACAGGCCAGCGCCAGCAGAGCGAGCAACAGGCGGCTTCGCCCATCAAGTGACAACGATTTTCGCAAGTGGGCCATTGCAGAGGGTGTTTTTTCGGGAATCCAACGAAGGGTACCGCGTGTCAAAACCGATTCTTACCCCGGCGATTCTTACCCAAATGCACGCCACTGGCAAATGACCCGAAACTTTGCGGGGACGCGGCGCAGGCAAAGCGCAATGGACACACGTCGTCGACATGCAAGCGCGGTGTGCAGGTGCGGCGATGTCGTAGTAATATACCGTATATTTATACGGTTAATTCATGCGATTCAACGTCCTCCGGCTGCGCTATCGTGGACGCCCCCTCCCCAAGCGCGAGTGGGCCAATCGCAATCCGGTTGCCGGAGAGTTGCGGGTGGAGCAACTCTTCGACGAAGAGCTCAAGCGACACATCCGTATCGCGAAGCTCTCGAGCCTGAGCCGTGTCACCGGACCTGAAGAATTCCCGACGCTTTACGATCCAAAGTTGATCGCCATGAGTCCGCAGGCATTCACGCTGGCCGGCTTCGAACGAATCGAAGGCGCGGACTACGCGCAGTCGTGGCTGGTAACACACCAGGAATAGAGCTGAAGGCTGACCAGCCGACGGGCGCAGTATTGGCATAGCGGGACGTTGAGCGCAAAATGCAGGGCTGACCGTCTGACTTTTCGGGCCCGCCGAATCTTTAACGCATGGGAACACAATGAGCCCCAGAATTCTTGAGAATGCGCACCGCGTCCTGGCGTTTCGCAATTCGGCGTTGCGCGCCTCGGCACTCGTCCTGACCGCCGCAGCGATCCTCGCCGGCTGCGCCACGCCGCCCCCGGCCGCCGATTCCGCGGCTGCCGCCGCGCCCGCCCGGCCCGCGCCCACTGCGCCCGTCGCCGCGCCGGTCGTTGCTCCGGTGCCTGAACTTTCGCCGGCCCAGGCCAAGGCACAGGCGCAACGGCTGGCACTGGATGCCGTTGATCAGCTGCAGAATGGCGATGAAGCCGCCGCGCGGCTGACGCTCGACAAGGCCACCGCACTCGACCCAACCAACGACCTGGCGAAAAAGCTCCATGACCAGATCAAGGCGGATGCGCAAAAGGAGTTAGGCCCCGTATTTTTCCGCTATACGGTGCAGAGGGACGATTCGCTGTCCAAGCTCGCGCAACAGTACCTGGGTGATCGCTTTCGCTTCTACATCCTGGCCAAGTACAACGACATGGCCAGCCCCAACATACTGGCGGCAGGACAAGTGATCAAGATTCCTGGACGCGCACCGGCCACGCCGCCGCCACCCGTCATGGCCCCATCAGCCGCTCCGGTCGCGGAAACTGCTGCACCGGCCGCGGCGCCCGAACCCAAGCCCCGTGACGACGTCGCCGACCTGTTGCAGAAGGGCAAGGACCTCGAGGCCGCCAAAAACCTCGAAGGCGCCTATGCCGCGTACAGCGAAGCCGCGAGAAAAACGCCGGTCAATGCCGAAGCCGTGCGGCGGCGTGACGCGTCGAGGATGGCACTGCTGCGTAGCCTGGATCGTGAAGGCACCCAGGCGTTCCAGCGCCAGAATCTCGATCTCGCGATCTCAAAATGGGATCGCATCCTCGAGATCGACCCGAGCAACCAGAAGGCCAGACTCGAGCGCGAGCGCTCGCTCGAACTCAAGAAGAAGATGGCCGACAAGTTTGGCGGCACGGCGCCGAGCGCAGCGCCGAAGTAGGGAAGTCAATTGCGAATTCATTTCGCGGGAGCGATGTTCTTCAGCTTTTCCTGCGCGGCGCGTGCGTCGCGCAGGCGCGCCGAGGCCTTGAGGTTCTGCGGATCGTAGCGAAGGCTGGTTTCCCACTGCTTGATCGCAAGCCCAACGTCCGTTCGGTACGCGCGCTCCCCGCTGCTGTAATACTCGCCCGATAAAGCCTTGCGCAGCAGCTGGATCTGCGTGTTCCATTCGCGCGTGCCCTCCCCCCGCAGGGCTATCGCCTGTTCGTAGAGCATGTAGGCCTGTTCGCGGGAGCCCTTGACCTGCAGCTCGCGCGCCCGCTCGGCAACCGCGTTGCCGATGCGCTGCCGCGCTGCGCGATTGCCTGGATTGGCATTCACGTACGCGCGCAATTCGCGCAGGCCACCGCTCAGGTCGCCGGCGCGCAACATCTCCAGCGGCTGCTCGAGGTCATACAGCGCGATGGCCTCATTTGCAACGTTCGTTGCCGCATTCGCGGCTGCGGTCGTAGCGGCGCCCGGCGCGGTGTTCGGTGCGTTCTTCAATGCGGCAATGTCCACAGGGCGCAGTTTCTGCGCGCGATCAACCTGGATCTTGGAGATTCTCAGTCGGTCGATTTCCCGCAGTGCCTTGGCGGCTTCATCGTTGTTCGGTTCAAGTGCCAGCACACGCAGCATGGCCTGCGTAGCGCGGTCGTTATCCGCGCTTTTCAGCGCCGCATTCCCGACCTGCAGCTGTTCATGTACGCCTTGGCGGATCGCCGCGTTGACGGCATCCTGCTCGCGGCGAAATTTCGGCTCGTTGGGCGCCAGCAGGACGACGATGTGCCATTCCTGGGCCGCGCTGGCCAAGTCGCCCGCGTCGCGTGCCTGCTGCGCCAACTTTTGATGCTGGGCGATCGCACGCGCACGGGCATCGTCGGCCGGGTTCGCGCGGAGAACTTCCAGTGGCGGATTGACGACGACCGGCGTCTGCGCGCATGCCGCGAGCAAGACCGCGCCCGACAATGCCACTGCGTCGCGAAACCGCACTGCCATGCTCAACGCGGCGACGCCGGCGCAAACGTGGCGAGCTTCGACTTGAACCCGTCGATGCTGTCACCGCCGAAAACCATGCTTCGTCGCAGCATGAACGGGTAGGCGAAGAATCCATTGCCGCCGGGCGTCACCGTAACGCCCAGGTGCACGCCCTGGCGCTTCAGCAGGGCGACCACCGTTTCATTGACGTCACCGTAAGGGAAGGCATAGCTGAGAGCGGGAACGGCGAGTTTGTCCTGGATAAGGCGAATCGGCACCTCCACTTCGGTACGCACGCGCTCGCGATACTTCGCCTCCGACTCCCCGGCAAGCTTAGCCGTGAGATTGGAATGCGTCTTCGAGTGCGGCTGGATGTTGACCAGTCCCGAATTTTCCATCTCCTTCATCTGCGGCCAGGTCAGCGCATCCGGCGCGCCGACGAAATCGCTGTAGAGAAACACGGTCGCCGGAAAGCCGTGTTTCTTCAGGATCGGATAGGCCACTTCGTAAGTCGACCGATAGCCATCGTCAATGGTGATCACCACGGACTTGCGTGGAATGGGTTCGCCCCGCTCGATGAACGCGGTTACTTGCGACAACGGCAGCACGTGATAGCCGTTGCGGGCCAGATAATCCATTTGCGCCTCGAAGGCCGCGGGCGTGACCGCCAGCTGACTGGGCTTGGGACCGAAGCGGTGGTAGCAAAGGATCGGCACCGTCAAGTACCCGTTGGCAAATACGCCGGACGGATTGACGGACTTGAGCGGGATAACCACCGTCTGGCCGGTCTTCACTTCGGCGATATTGTTGAATTCGCTGATCCACCAGCGTTTGGAACGATCGCCCAGATAGCGCTGCGCGAGAATGCCAAGGTCTTCACCGGGGCCGGCTACCACCACCGCAAAGGTGTCGTCGCGCGCCAGGACCATGCCTTCCTGCGAGATGGGCGGCTCGGGCATCGGGGGCGCCGACTTCTGCGGCACCTCGGCACAGCCAATCATAACGATCGTCGCAACGATCGCAGCCCAGACCGTGACTCCTCTCATGAACTAGTCCTGCTTCTGCACCAGGCTGCCGGCAGGGGCCGAAATCGTTAGCTCGTGGGACACGATTGGCGAAACGGCCCCGGCCTGCGGTGGATCGTGCCGCGCTTCCAGCGCTGCGGCGGTACGGTCGAACTCAGCGTAGAGCTCGCCCAGTTCATCCTTGCGCGTGTCGTTGATACGATAGTCGTAGCGGCCGTTAGCGAGTTCGTCGAGCGAATTGCGCAGGACGCGCATTGGTGCGGCGATTCCGCGCGCCAGCAGATAGGTGCCGCCACCGACGGCGGCGATCGTGACGAGCGTCAATATCGCGAGCATGGCGAGCATGAAATTGGCCACCCTGGACAAAGGCGCCTCGTAGATGCCCAGATGCACCTGGCCGATCTCCTTGCCCTGAAAGAGGATCGGCGTGCCGAAATCCAGCACCGCACGCCCGTCCGCAATGCGATGGCTGCCCACCTTGACTTCGGCGTTGGCGGCCGTGAGCGCCTTGGCCTCCGGCGCCGCGTATTTTTGGTTGACCTGCGCTGCCTGATTGCTGCCGCGGACCAGGCCCTGGTGGTCGACGATGGTGATGTAGTTGAAATCCTGCCGGCCGAGGGTCTCCTGGATGAAAACGTCGAGCGCGGTCCAGTCCTCGTCAAGCAACGGCACGGCGCTCTGCGTCGAAATGAACTTGGCCAGCGATCCACCGTAGTCCTGCACCTGGTCCATCATGGCCGCATATTGGCGCTGGTAGAGAATGGTGCCGGTGATGGCCATGGTCACCGCGACCAGCGCGGCCATCATCAGCGCCCAGCGGATTCCCAGCGGGATGCGGCCCGTGCCTTTCTTGCTTTCTTCCTCGTTCAGCTCACGTGCGACGCTGATCAGCGACTGTGCAAATTCCTCGCCGCTCTGGAAGCGCTTTTCGGGCTGCTTCTTGAGCGAACGCTCGACAATCCGGCGCAGCGAGAGCGGAATGTCCGGACGGATATCCTGTACCGGTGGCGCTTCGCTTTTGGCGATCTTGTAGGCGACACTGATCACCGAATCGCCTTCGAACGGCAGGGCATTGGTCAGGAGCTTGTAGATGACGACGCCGACGGAGAAAAGATCCGAGCGCGAATCGACTTTCTGCCCCATCACCTGCTCCGGAGACATGTAGTTGGGCGTTCCCAACACGTCGCCCAGTTGCGTCTGCTGGTTCTGTTCACTGCCTTCCGGGTCATCCATGCGGCAGATGCCGAAGTCTGCGACCTTCACCGCGTTGGTCTCGTTGACCAGCATGATGTTGCCGGGCTTGATGTCGCGGTGGATGATCCCCTTCTTGTGCGCGTAATCGAGCGCGCGCGTGAGCTGGATGCCGATCTCGACGATCTGTTTCACGGAGAGATGGTTGTCCGTGCGCAGCATGTCGCCCAGGGTCAGCCCGTCGATCAGCTCCATCGCGATATACGGATGCTTGCCGTCGACGCCGACGTCGAAGATGGTGACGATGTTGGGGTGCGACAGCACGCCGGCGGCACGGGCCTCGCGCAGGAAGCGCAGCCGATACTGGTCGTCATCGGCCAGTTGCGACTTGAGCAGCTTGATTGCGAGCGTTCGATCGATTTCCGGGTCGTAGGCCTTGTAGACGCGCGCCATCGCGCCCTCGCCGACGATTTCACGGATTTCGTACCGTCCTAACTTCTCCATCGAGCCAAACTCCTTCGGAATTCGCCCCAAATCGTGCGGAGGCGACGCAGAACATACTGCGGCTCTGCACGTCCCGCAAGCCTTGAGTATGCTGTTGTACTATACTTTCCCATTTCCCGTCACGTTCGAGGCATGGAATCCGGTCCCCGCAAACTCGTCGTTCTCTTTGCTGATGTCGCGGGCAGCACCAAACTCTATGAGACGTTGGGCGACGCCGAGGCACTGGCGACCATCGGTCGCTGCCTCGACATCATGAAGAGCGTGTGCGAGGAGCATGGCGGGCGCGTCGTCAAGACGATCGGCGACGAGGCCATGGTCGTGTTTCCCTTGCCTGCCAACGCCGCCTACGCCGCGATCGCGATGCAGAACCAGATCTCGGCACTGCGCACGAGCCAAGGAACGCCCCTCGCGATCCATGCCGGATTCCATTTCGGCCCGGTCATCGACGATGGCGCCGACGTCTTCGGTGATTCCGTCAACGTTGCCGCGCGCCTGACCTCGCTGGCCAAGGCGGGGCAAACGCTGATCTCCAGCGAGACCGTGCAGATCCTGTCACCCTCGCTTCGAGCGCGCACACGCGACCAGGATGCGCATACTGTGCGCGGCAAGCAGAACGACGTCCATACCTTCGAGCTGATCTGGCAGGAATCCGAAGAGGAGTTGACGGCCGTGTCGACGCGGCCCGCCATCCGGCCCGTGGGCCTCAAGCTCTCGCACGGCGCGCGCGAACTCGACCTTGATCAGAATTCCGCGCCAGTCACGCTCGGCCGCGATGCGCAAAACGACCTGGTCATCATGGACCGCAAGGCCTCGCGCCTGCACGCGCGTATCGAACGCCGTCGCGACAAGTTTGTGATCGTGGACGTGAGTTCGAACGGGACATTCTGCACGGCGAACGACGAGCCCGAGATTTCCTTGCGGCGCGAGGAACTGATCCTGCGCGGCAGCGGACGGCTAAGTTTCGGCCATGCTTATGCCGAGGATCCGGCCGAGGCCGTCTACTACGTCTGCTTGTAGAAGGTTCCGCCCAAACGGGGCAACCGCCTTGGGACGAACCTTCGCCTATTCGAGCGCGATTTCGCCGTCGAATGCGACTTCCAATTGCAAGCCCGCGATGGTGAGACTGATTTTCGCAGGATAGGTCTCCGTTCCCTTCGACGCTCCGCTGGCCACAGCCTTGGCGACCGCCTGCTCGATCTCGCGCTGCGAGCTGATGCCGACCATCTTCAGGAATTTACGGATGCTGAGGTTGAATGTCTCGTCGTTCATGGCGATCTCCGGGGAAGGAACGGCGGCACAGCCGTATCGCAATATTACGTCACCTCGGTGCTGAACTTCCCGGCCTGGTAATCCTGCACCGCCTGGATCAGTTCGTCGCGAGTGTTCATGACGAACGGGCCGTGCTGCGCGATGGGTTCGTTCAAGGGCAATCCCGCAATCAGAAGGGCCCGCGCCGGTTCCGTCGCGCGCAACATGACGCCGTCGCTGTCGGCGGCATTCTTGAGTATGGCCATGCGCTGCGCAGGCACGCTCGTTTCGCCGATAGCAAGCGCGCCACGATAGACATAGACGAACGCGTTGAATCGCGCCGGCAACATCTGAGTGAAAGTCGTGCCTGCCGCGAAATGCAGGTCGAGATAAAGCGGCTCGGTCACGTCCCGCTTCATCGCGCCGGAAACGCCATGACTTGCCCCCGAGATGACACGTGCGGTAACGCCCTGCGCAGTCGTGAACTCCGGAATTTCCGCGTTCTGGATGTCGCGATACCAGGGTGCGCGCATCTTGTCCGAAGACTTGAGATTGAGCCAGAGCTGGAAGCCTTCCATGCGGCCATCGGCCTGCTCGGGCAGTTCCGAATGGATGATGCCGCTGCCGGCGGTCATCCACTGCACGCCACCGTTGCGAAGGAGCCCCTCATGGCCGAAGCTGTCGCGGTGGCGCATCTGCCCGTCGATCATGTACGTCACGGTTTCGAAGCCGCGATGCGGATGATCGGGAAACCCGCCGATGTAGTCCTGCGGATTGTCGGTGCCGAAGGCATCGAGCATCAGGAACGGGTCGAGCCGCCGCTGAAAATTCTGCGTCAGTACGCGTGTCAGCTTGACACCCGCGCCGTCGGACGTCGCCTGGCCGGTCACGAGTTGCTCCACTGCGCGGGGATGCGTCACCGTTTCCGCACTGGGTGTGGTTGCGATTCCATTCGTCATGTCGTTCTCCATTGCTTGCCATGTCCGTCAATGCGGCAGGTCAGGCTGCCATCAGTTCCTCGATTTGCGAATGTGCTGTGCGGACTCGTCGAGCGACGGATGCGGCACGCTCGAGAGGGACGTCGGCGGTCAATTCAGTATAATTGTTCCAAAGACGTTATGTAAGGCTATAAATTGGATATTATTGTTGCTAAGGTGGAACAATAGGAAATACAACACTATGTCGAGAAACATCGAACCCAACGACCTTTTGCTCTTTGCCCGCGTAGCCGATGAGGGCAGTTTCACGCGGGCAGCTGAACGGCTCGGACTGCCGAAATCGACGGTTTCTCGCCGGGTGGCAGCGTTGGAAGCGCACTTGGGCGAGAGGCTACTGCTGCGGACCACCCGCAAGTTGGCGGTCACTGACTTTGGTCGCAGCGTGCTGGAACACGCCCATCAGGTGGTCGCCGAAGTCGAGGCCACGACGCAGTTGGCCCAGAACCGCCAAGTGGAGCCCAGCGGCCGCCTGCGAGTTTCGATGCCGGGCGACTTTGCCACGGTGGTCATGGGCGCCCTGTTGTCGGACTTCATCGCCAAATTTCCGGCTATTTCCCTGGAAATTGACCTGTCCCCGCGCCGCGTCGACCTGATCGGTGAGAATTTCGATGTGGCTATTCGCATGGGAGACCTGCCGGACGATGCGTCGCTGGCCGCCTGTCGCCTGGCAGTTTTTTCGTCGAGTCTTTACGCTGCACCGCATTACCTTGCGCGTCGCGGCGTTCCGTCCGAGCCGGAAGCGCTGATGGACCACGACGCACTGCGCCTGCTGCAGCGTAATGGCGAACCGATGCCGTGGACGCTCCATCGCGGGGAACAACGCTGGGAAGGCGTTCCCCCGGGCCGCGCGACCGCCAATTCCCCTGAATTGCTGATTCGCCTTGCGCGTTCCGGAGCCGGCATCTCGATAGTGAGTGATCACTTCGCGGAACCGTACATCCGGAGTGGCGAGCTTGTCCCGGTACTTGCCGACTGGAGCCTGCCTACGACCGCCGCGTGGGCGGTGTTTCCCGGTCGCCGCCTGATGCCCGCGCGCACACGCGTATTTCTCGATGCGATGGCTGCAGAATTTGCCGGACCGAGGTGTCAGGCCGAACAGGATAAATTGGCGGAACCCAAAAGCAAGATGCGGGCGCTCGCAGCAGCATGAAGCCCGCCCCCTTCCGCTGGTAGAGTGGAATGCGCCCAATTGATTTCCGGTTGCCCGTCGTGTGGACATCTCTGTGAGCAAGCACAATCCGATGTCGATCCTATTCAAGGCGCTCGCGGACGTGGTCACGCCTGACCACCTACCGATTTGAACGCAGAGTTCGCACTCGTGCCGTTGCGTGACGTCTGCGCGCGCTGTTCAGGGAATTTGCCATGACGTTCCTGGTCGAGGCTGCTGTGCTTCTTGCCACCGCTGTGATCATTGTCCCGCTGTTCCGGCGCTTCAAGTTAGGCGCGGTGCTGGGTTACCTCGCGGCGGGCGCGATCATCGGGCCATGGGGTCTGGGCGTGGTTCCCCATGTCGAAGCCACGCTGGATTTTGCGGAATTGGGCGTCGTACTCCTGCTGTTCCTGGTTGGGCTGGAGCTCGAGCCGTCGCGCCTGTGGGCGTTGCGGCAGCCCGTGTTCGGGCTGGGTGGCGCGCAGGTGCTGGTGACGGGACTCGCGCTCTCGCTGGTGGCGCATTGGCAGGGACAGGGATGGCAGGCATCTGTCGTGATCGGCTTCGGACTCGCGATGTCGTCCACGGCCATCGTGCTGGCGTGGTTGGGCGAGCGCGGAGAACTGAGCAGTCCGAGCGGAAGGCGCGCTTTCGCGATCCTGTTGTTCCAGGATCTGGCGGTCATTCCGCTCATCGCGTTGCTGCCGTTGCTGGCGCCGGAGAAAACCGGCGCCGCGAATGCATGGGCGCTTGCCGGCAAAGGCGTGGCGGCCATCGTTCTCGTCATCGTCGTCAGCCGCGTGCTGGTCCGCCCGGTGCTGAAGGTAGTCGCACGATTTGGCGGGCGCGAGATCTTCACTGGTGCAGCGCTGCTGGTCGTGATCGGCGCGGCGCTGTTGATGGAGACCATCGGGCTGTCGATGTCGTTGGGCGCATTCCTGGCCGGTGTGCTGTTGGCCGACTCCGAATTCCGGCACGAGCTCGAGGCCAACGTCGAGCCGTTCAAGGGATTGCTGCTCGGACTCTTTTTCATGGCCGTCGGGATGAGCGCCAATCTCGCGTACTTCATTGCGCATCCGCTACCGGTGCTGGGCGTGGCGATCGGGCTCATGCTGGTCAAGGCGGCGCTGCTCTATGCCGTTACGCGCCTGGCGGGCACGGACAATGACGAGGCGCAGCGCATCGCGGTGTTGCTGGCACAAGGCGGCGAGTTCGCGTTCGTGCTGTTTACGGCGGCGCAGACGACGGGAATTCTGACCGGTGAAACGGCGGAATTTCTCGTGCTGGCCGTGACCATCTCCATGTTGCTGGCGCCGCTGTCCTTCGTCGTCCACGAGCGGCTGCTGGAGCGCTGGCTCGAACGAAGGAAGCCGCCGGAATTCGACCTGATCGACGGTCCTGGCAACCCCGTGATCATCGCGGGCTATGGCCGCTACGGGCAAATCGTCTCGCGCGTGCTGCGCATGGCGGGCATTCCGTTCACGGCGCTTGAAGTCAGCTATCAACAAGTCGACTTCGTGCGCAAGTTCGGCAACAAGGTGTACTACGGCGATGCGTCGCGGCTCGAGCTTCTCGAATCCGCGAGGACGCGCGACGCCAAGCTGTTCGTGCTCGCCATCGACGATGTCGAGGCGTCGGTAAAAACCGCCGCGCTGGTCAGGAAACACTTCCCCGATTTGCCTATCCTCGCCCGCGCGCGTAATCGCGTTCACTACTACCGCTTGCGCGATCTGGACATCGAGGCCGTGGAGCGGGAAACGTTCCTTTCCAGTCTGGAAACGGCGCGGCAGGCGCTGGAAAAATTGGGACTTGCCCCCGCGCAGGCCTTGCACGCGGTCGACTTGTTCCGCGAACACGACGCGCGCCAGCTGGAAGCGCAATACGCCGTGCGGCAGGATGAGGCGCAACTGATCCAGACCGCGGCGCAGGCCGCGGCGCAACTCCAGGAATTGTTCGAGTCCGACGTGAAGGAAACGGGCGCGCAAGGCTAGTTCGGTGCCCTACACGCTGCTGCACGCCGCGCATATTTGCTTGACCTGCCAGGCCGCGCCCAACGGGAACAGCACAACAACGCGCCTACGGCCGTCTTGAGCTCCCGCGCGTCGGACGCCCAACCGTGTCAAACCGTAGATCATGCCACGTTAGGGCGACTCGCTGGCTACCTCGTTCAATGTCGCCGTCAGTCGGTCAACGACGATGCGTTCGCACAGGACGAACAACACAAAGAAAAAAATGCTCAGCAAGGCGGTGCCAAGAATTTCCGCAAGCTGGAGCAGGGCCCCATCCTCGATCACCTGGACCCCATACATGCGGAAGAGATCGATGTTGGCCTTCAGAACAACATACAGATTGATGGAAGTGATTCCGGACAGCAGGAAGAAGGCGCCCATCAACAGGAACGACAGCACCGCCTGCCGGCGCAGGAACGCCAAGCAAGTTCCAAATCGGGGCATCGCCCGCATCCCTTGACTACTGCGCAGCATTCAAACGCATTGCAATCTCCCCGTGGTTCCCGTGCAGTACGGGACCCCGAGTGCCAGTCCGATCGCGAATGTTACCCCACGAACCTCGCCAGTGCGAAGGCGCTCAAGTCCTGCCGGCTCGCGCCATCGATGACCCTTTCCGCGAGCGACTCGCCGATCGCCGCCGAGTGCTTGAAACCGTGTCCCGAACAAGGTGAGGCGACCAAGACGCGCTCGGCACCCGGTAGCACGTCGATGATGAATCCGAAGTCCGGTGTCACGGTGTAGAGGCAGCGTGCAGCCTTCACGCACCTGCCGTTCAGGCCCGGAAAATACGGCTGGACATAGTCTTCGTAGATGCTCCGGACTTCCGCGGAGAAAACCTCTCGCTCAGCGTCGTCCGGCGTAGTCGCGGCATCATATTGTTCGGTAGCGATTTTCACGCCGCCGCGCGCACCGTCGATGGCGGGAAAGCCATAGATGCCCTGGCGCTTTCCCTGCAGCTCCCAGATGAACACCGGGAAACGCTCGGGCAGGAAGGGCTCGACAGGGCCGTCGACGTCGAACCAGCACAATACCTGGCGATGGATGGTGAGGTGCCGGGTGAACGAGGGCCCGACCAACTCGGGTAGCCACGGTCCCGCCGTGACGACCAGCCTATCGGCGAAGTAGCTGCCGCGATCAGTCGTGACTTCGACGCCCCGGTCCGACGCGTCGAATCCCGTGACGCGCTCGTCCCGATGCAATTGCGCGCCGTGCTGCGCCGCAAGCGCAAGCTGCGCCCGGACGCATTCCTCCGGCCGCACGAAGCCCGCGCTCGGTTCGTAATAGCCGATTTCATCGTCGGCCACGATGAATTGGGGAAAGCGCCGCCGGAGCTGGCGGGCGTCCAGAATTTCGTGGGCGATTGCGTATTGTTCCGCTGCGTTGACTGTATTGGCGAAGAAGATATCGGAGTGGCTGCGTGAGGTCCTTGCCTTG
This sequence comes from Betaproteobacteria bacterium, assembly GCA_039932755.1. Lineage (GTDB taxonomy): Bacteria > Pseudomonadota > Gammaproteobacteria > Burkholderiales > Casimicrobiaceae > VBCG01. The sequence goes on along the minus strand of JBDTPJ010000012.1, from coordinate 12,898 downwards.
CTGGAGAGGATGAGTCCGCCGTTGGCTGTGAGCAGGGTGCTTCCGGTTTCAGCCTCCAGTGCGCGCCAGATCTCATGCGAACGCATGGCGAGCGGTGTGTACTGCGCGCCTTCACCGATCCCTAGTCGCGTAATGCGTGTGTCGCCGTGGGTGGATCCAAGATCATGCGGCGGGGAGAACCGGTCAATGCCCAGAACTCGGTTTCCCCTTTTCGCCAGTTGATAAGCGGTGGCGCTGCCCATTGCGCCCAGGCCCAGTACGATGGTCTCGAAGCGTAGCATCCGACGCGGAGGCGTTCAGACGTTGAGGCTGGACGGCGCCAGGTAATTCTGGCGAAAGGTCTCGAACGGGAGCGTGTCGGCAGCTTCGATCTCGCGCTGGCGGGCAAGGGACGCGGCTGCCATTTGCGCAAAGCTGTCGGCGACTTCGCCGGACAGCGGCAACTTCAGGATGGCCTTGCGATGCGCCTGCGATTGCGCAACCGCAAATTGGGTGTAGTTGTTGCCATGATCCCGCGCCATCGCGTCGAGCACGCGAGCCGACGGCGTAGCCGCAGGATCGCCGAGCGCCGCGACAGCCGAGGCGAGCGCGTCACCATGGGCGCTCGTTCCGATCGCGGCATCCAGCGCTGATGCGATCGGCGTGCATTCCGCCAGCACCTGCGCACCCCAAGTGACGAGCGGCACTTCCTCCGCAACCTTTGCCAGTGTGAGGCCCGGCTCGCGGCCGCGCGAAGCAACGAGCTGCTGGTTGCGAACGATGGCGCCCAGTTCCTCCGGTGTGTCGGGCGGGCTGTCGCGCAACAGGCAATTGAGCAGAAACAAATCGAGAAAGTGCAGCGTATCCGGCGTGATTCCGACGGCGCAGAATGGATCGAGGTCCATCAAGCGGACCTCGACGTACTCGACGCCGCGCTCGCGCAGCGCATGGAGCGGGCGCTCGCCCGGGCGAATCACGCGCTTGGGGCGAATAGTGCCGTAGAACTCGTTCTCGATCTGCAGAAGGCTCGTCGCAAGCTGGCGGTAGTCGTCGCCGGTGCGAATGCCGATTTCCTCGTAGGGTCGATACGGCTGCGTGAGGGCATCCTGCAGCGACGCCGCATAGCTTTCCAGGTTGTTGTAGCTGACCTTGAGCGAGGATTGCGCGTCGCTCTGGTAGCCCAGGCGTCCCATGCGCAGCGACGTGGCATTGGGAAGGTACTTCGTGCCTTCGCTCAACCGTTGCAACTCGTGCGGGCGGCCGGCGACAAAACTGGAGCAAACCGCGGGCGAGGCGCCGAACAGGTAGAGAAGCAGCCAGGAGTGGCGTCGAAAATTGCGGATCAGCGCGAAGTACGCTTCGTTCGACTGCGGACCCGGCAGCGAAAAATTGTAGTGAATGCCCGAGATGGCCTGCATCCGCCGGCCATAGCGATACGACAAGCCGCTACGGTAGACATGCTTCGCGCGTCCCACGTTGGATGTGCCGTATTGGCCGAGCGGGATTGCGTTGTCGCCGGGCAGACCGCACGGCATGCTGGCGCCCCAGAGCATTTCGTCGCCGATGGCGCGATAGACAACCTGGTGAATTTGCGTCAATTCGGTAAGGCACGCCGCCGCGGTGGCGTGAACACCCGTGATCAGCTCGAGCTGCGATTCACTGAAGTCGGTCGTGATGTGGGGATGGGTCAGCGCCGATCCAAGCGCCACCGGATGTGGCGTGGTCGCAAGCTTTCCGTCGGGCCTCACGCGCAGGCTTTCCTTTTCGATGCCGCGGCGCAAGCCTTGCAGCGTTTCCCGCGACATTGAATTCAGGCGCTGCTCAAATGACATGATGTACTCGACGGGAGGACCGGACGGGGCGCGGGACGGGCATTGTATAACGGGTAGATGGAGCCGCCAGCCCGCGGCGCAGGCTTGTCATGATCGGTGGCGCACACCCGGAAGTAGTGGCAGACTCAAAGTTGAAGTCAGTGAAACGAGTGAAATGAAAACCCTGCCCAGTGGCACCGTCACTTTCCTCTTTACCGACATCGAGGGTTCGACGGGCCTGATCCAGCAGTATCCGGACGCGATGAAAAGTGCGCTCGCGCGCCACAACAGCGTACTGCAGGAGGCGATCGGCACTCATCGGGGCCATGTCTTCCAGGTGCTGGGCGATGGCTTTTGCGCTGCCTTCGAGGTCGCCGGGGATGCGCTCGCCGCTGCGTTGGACGCCCAGCGAGCGCTGCATGTGCAAAACTGGGGCGAGGTCGGCGCGGTTCGCGTACGCATGGGCTTGCACACGGGCACAGTGGAGTCACGCGGAGCTGAATACGATTCGTCGTTGACACTGGCGCGGGCACAGCGTGTGATGACTGCCGGGCATGGCGGCCAGACACTGCTGTCTTCGAGTGCGGCGCAGCAGGTGCGCGACGCGATGCCGGCCGCGACGACACTGCGCGACCTTGGCAAGCACAAATTGCGCGGCATAGCCGAAGCGGAGAATATTTTTCAGTTTGTCGTGGCGGACCTTCCGTCCGCATTTCCGCCGCTGCGGGTGGAGGACATCGCTGCGGCAGAGGCCGCGCCGCTGCAACAACTGGTGCGCGGCCAGCTGGTCGGGCGCGGCGATGAACTGCGGCAATTGCAGCAGCACTGGGCCAACGCGCAGCAGGCGCGCGGCCAGCTGGTGCTTCTCTCGGGCGAGCCGGGTGTGGGCAAGACGCGGTTGGCACTGGGCCTGGTGGCGCACGCCCAGAAGGGTGGAGCGACGCTACTACGCGGCGGATGCTACGAGTACGAGGCGACCACGCCCTACCTGCCCTTTGTCGAAGCGTTCCGGGAGTGGACCCGGCGGCAGAGCCCGGAGCAGTTGCGCACAGCGCTGGGCGCAACCGCGCCGGAAATCGCCAAATTGGCGCCCGAGATCGAATCGAAGCTCGGTGCAGTCACACCCAATCCACCTTTGTCGCCAAGCGAGGAGCGCATGCGCCTGTTCGACAACGCGGCGCGCTTCCTGCGCGGCCTGGCCGCGGAGCGCGGCCTGTTGGTCTTCATCGACGACGTGCAATGGGCGGACCAGGGAACGCTGTCCCTGCTGCACTACCTGCTGCGCCACTTGCGTAACGACCGCGTGCTGTTCCTTGTCGCCTATCGTGAAATAGAACTCGATCGCGCGCATCCGCTGGCCTCCGCGCTGGTCGAGTGGAATCGTGAGCGCCTGGGTACGCGCATCGCGCTCGGGCGCCTGACGCGCGCCGACACGGGCGCGCTGTTGGCCACTCTGTTCGGCGTTGCCAACGTGTCGGGCGAATTCGCCTCGGCGCTCTACCAGGAAACCGAGGGCAATCCGTTCTTTATCGAGGAAGTGATCAAGTCGCTGATCGAGCAGGGCCAGATCTACCGCGACGGCGATGGCTGGGGGCGCAAGGAGACGCACGAACTCGCCATTCCTCAAAGCGTGAAAGAGGCGATCGGCCGGCGCTTGACCAGGTTGTCGGAGCCGACCGTGGATGCGTTGCGCACGGCGGCGGCGCTCGGCAAGGTCTTTGCGTTCCGGGAATTGGCGACCGTGTCGCCGGCCGGTGAGGACGCGCTACTCGATGCGCTGGACGAGGCCACGGCGGCGCAACTCATTCGCGCCAACACAGGCGGCCCCGGTGGCTCGTCGTCCGGCAGCGACGACAACTTCATCTTTACCCATGACAAGATCCGCGAAGTACTCTACGAAGAATTGAACCCGATCCGCAGGCGCCGCCTGCATCAGCGCATCGGCGAGGCGCTGGAGACCCTGCACGACGCGGTCGTGCGCGACGGCGACGTGGTGGGGAGGGGCGCGGACCAGCACGCGCAGGACCTGGCCCACCACTTCATGCAGGCCGGCGATTTGTCGCGATCCTTTGCCTATGCGCAGCGCGCGGCGCGCAATGCCACCCGGGTGTTTGCGCTCGACGATGCGATCAAGTTCCTCGAACAGGCGCGCGAATCCGCCGAGGCCCTTCGTTGCGAACCGGACCTTGCCGCCATCGACGAGCTGATCGGCGACACGCACGACGCGCGTGGCATGGCGCATCCGGCCATTGCGAGCTACGAACGCGCACTGGCGCAACGGGTTGCACCCGAAGTGCGCGCCGCGCTCCACGCGAAGATCGGCTCGGTCTACTGCTGGATCGGGGATCCCCGTGGCATTGCGCATCTCGAAGTGGCACTTGCTGATCTCAAGCCGGAGACGCAGACCCTCGAACTCGCGCTCGCAACGTCGCTCATGGGGCGCTACCACCACTACCGCGCCGAGCATCGCAAAGCCATCGAATTCCTGGAGCGTGCACGACTGCTTGCGGAGCCTCGTGGAGATACAGCAACACTGAGTACGATCTACACGTTCCTGGCCGGGGCGCACCAACACATCCTTTCCTACGTGGAAAGCAATCGCTGGTCACACGCGTGCATCGCCTTGGGTGAGCGGAGGAACGATCCCATGGGTATCGCCGGAGGCCACGAATTTCTCGCGGAAAACGCCGCGCAGCGCGGGTACTGGGACGAGGCGCTGGTGCATGCCGAGCAGGACCGGATATTCGGCCGGAAGTGCGGTTCGCTGACACGCACAGCGTGGGCCGATTTTTCCCAGGTCCTGGCCATGTATGGCATGGGCCGGCTCTCGGAGGCGCGGACCACGCTTGCGTCGACGCTGGCGCTGTGCGAGCAGATCGGCGAGGGTCGCTTGGCGACCTGGTGCGAACCGATGCTCGCTGTCGTCCTGGCGGACCTGGGCGAACACGATGCGGCCCGCATGCATGCCGAGCAGGGGTGGACGCGCGCGCAGGAACTGGATCAATTGGTCCTGACCGGATGGTCGCTCCATGCAGTGGGTCATGCTGCCCTGCAACGCGGCGATGCCGGCGAAGCCCTCGCTTGGTATGAGCGTTACGTTCCGCTGGTGCGCGATACCGAAAACGGTGTCGTGCGCATCCACGTCCTGGCGTGGGCCGCGGAGGCGTTCCTGGCCGGAGGCCGCGCGGACGAGGCATGGTCTCTGGTGGAGCGGGCCGCGGAGATTGCCGAATTTGCCGACGCGCCGCACTTCGTCGCATTGGCAATGCGCGTGCGGGGCCAGATACTCGCCCTGAGAGGAGTTAATGACGAAGCGTTGGCGATGTTCGACCGCGCAATCGAAATCTTCAGGCAGCGCGGCAGCCGGCTCGAGCTTGGCCGCGCCCTTTACCACCGCGCAGCGTTGCAACTTGCGCACGGCAACTCTGAGTCGTCGGCCACGGCGCATCGCGAGGCGGCCGAGGCGCGCGACACCTTTGCGGACATCGGCGCGATCCCCGACCAGGGGCGTGCCGAGCGCTTGCTTCGGCTCGACGCAATTTGAATCTGCCGGATGGAATGCCACTGACCCCAGCGCTAAAATGGTTGGGTGCCCGCCGACCTGCGGGCCGACATTCCTACTCGCCCACGCGCTGACGTTCGCTGGTGGCTACATGGTGACCGTCGCAGGCAAGCGTGATGGACATCGCTGCATTGGGATTCTTCAAGGCTTTCGCGTGAGCCGCATCGGCGGAGGTCACGAGCAGATGCACCGGCACAATGGCGGGAACAAATTCGTGCACGCGCGGAACCCTGGCGCTCGCCGCGCCGAGTTTCATGCCGCTGCCATCCCAGATAGTGGCCTCCACCGTGCACGCGGCGGGTTCGGGACCGGCAAACACGATTCTTGCAGTGACCATGACACCGCGCTCGACATGGTTTGCGACAACGTCGTCGATGTTTGAAGGAAACGCTGTCGAGCCACCCGCCACGAGTGGTTCACTCTCGCGGGCCGGGTTTGCAAACTTTGGGGCCTTGATGGAATCGCCGGCGCGTTCCACTTCGTGCGGCGGTTTTGGCGATGCGGACGCGGGCTTGCGTGTTCCCCCGACGATCGTTTCGGGTTCGATTGCGTCGGAGGAAATCCAGTTCGCCCAATGCGGGCGAAGCGACCAGCCGACGGCGACCAGGGCCACCAGGCAGGCTATGACCGCTGTGCGGCGCAGGCTGCCGACGCGTTGCTCTGCCTCGTCCATGCGTTGGTTGACGGGCGAGATTTCCCGCGATGTTCTGGCAGTGGCAGGTACCTCCCTGGCCGGCGCGCGCTGCGGCTGCGCGGCCGGCATCGGGCCGACCCTTTGCAGCAACCCTAGCGAGATGTCGTCGCCACTGCCGTTCTGTGACGCATGGTCGAGAATTCCGGGCAACTGGGCCTCCACAGCGGCGAGTCCGTCTTTCGTGACCATGTCGAGGAAATCACGGCCGACCTGCAGGAAATCGGCGTCACTCTTGAACGAATTTGCGTAACCGTCCGTCGCCAGCAGGAGGAGTGCGGGTTGCGCTTCCGGCGTCGACAGTGCAACGGTGCGGAAGTCGCTTTCCGCGCCGACTCGACAGATCGATGTCGTGAGGTTGCCGTTGAGGCGCTCGTCGACCGGAATCGGCCGTGTCGTCGATCCGTCCGCGGTCACTGCAAGCACGTCGCCGTCACCGAGTTGCAGAATCACCGTGCAGTGGGCAGTCGCCATCACGGCGAGCAGCGTTGCGCCGTAGGCAAGCAGTGGGTCGCTGCGCACGGCGTCCAGGGCCGCCGAGCCTTCGGCGCTTTCAATGGCGCGCCATTCCAGGTCAGAGATCGGACTATGCGCGAGATGCGCCCGCGCGGCGGCGTTCCAGGCCGTAACGATGCGGGTCGGGATGTCCACAGCCGCGCGCTGCGATCGCTCGTCCGGCGATGCGTCGTCGAGCGGCGCGACCATTTCGCGCAAAATCTTGACCGTTGCGTCGACCGCAATGAGCGAACCCGTCTCGCTTCGGCAGTGGCGCGCGCCACCGTGACCATCGGCGATCGCCACGATGGCCACGGGTACCGGCTCGCTACCCTTGGGCCAGACAGCGAGGGCGTCTTGATTCGGTCGACCGAGGGCAACGTGCGAAACGCCACGCACCGTTGCCCCTGCGATCCGAAACGCGGGAGGTACGGTCGCGGCCGTGGGCAACATGGTCACCACTCGTCTGCGGTATTGGATTGAGAGAGTTGCGATGCCTGGTGGGCGTCCTGCACGCGCTTGCGCAGAACAGGGTCGGCCAGCTGCGACGCGCTCTCGACGCCGGTACGCGAAGCCCAGCGGATGTGCTGGAGGAGGGTCTCGGCGTTTTGTGCCTGAAGTGGCTCGATGGCGTCGTTGCCGATGAATTGCTGCAGTGCCTGGAGATTGACGTCACGGCCAATTGTGATGGCGATGCGTACCGCGTCGCGGCCCCATTGCTCTGCGAGCAGGGCGGCCAGGCCCGTTTCGAAATCTTCGGCGTCGGTGTGATAGCCGTCGGTGACCAGCACCAGGACAGGCGATACGGCGCGCTCCGGCATCGGCGGCACTTTCAGCGCGGCGGCAAGCAACGTGAGTGCGGCGCCCAGGTCAGTATGGCCGCTCGCCGCCACGTCGGTCCAGCGCACGTTGGCGACAGGCGTTGGCGTGGCAATGTGCCATGCGGCGCCGTTTGAAAAGGTCATGGCGCGCATCAGTACGCTGACGTTTGGATTGTCGCCGGCGGCCGCGCGCAGCTGCGGAATCGTCTCGCGGATCGCGATATTGAGTGCCTGGATCTTGCCATCCGCATTCATCGAGCCCGATGTGTCCAGCAACCATATGAAATGCAGCTCTCGTCGCGCCATCGCGCCACCGGGTCGACGTTCCATGGGCGTTCCCCGCGCGTCGCTATTTGATGTCGGCAACAAGATCGCCGATGCGGATTCGGGTCCCGCGCACCAGGCGAATGCTGCGACCGGTGGCAAGTTCGCGTTGCTCCCCGGTTGCCATGGTCACCTGCCAACTCTGTTTCGACAGATTCTTGATGCCGAGCACGTTGGGATCGCTCGGATTCGCGTTGATTTCCGCCACGATGTTGTCGCTGTTGGCCGACTCGGTCCCGGGCGCCTGTCGTTCGTAGACGCGCGCGCCGGGTGTCGCGGGAATCCGCGCCGTGCCGATTTCAAGCAGGAGCAGATTGGACTCGTCGTCCCAGGTCAGCGACGCTGCGCTTGCCTGCCGCGGCGCAGTGGCGGCATTGGACGCTGCCGCACTTGTGAACGCCGCAGCAGCGGGCGTCGCGGCGACAGTGCCGGCCTTGACGCCACCAGGGTAGATCCGCGACAGGCTGTCGACGATTTGCGATGAGACCAGCGCGCCGCGGTTGGGTGACAGTTCGCGCGCCTTGCCGATGACGGCCATCAATAGCGCAAAGGAGAAGAGGGCGACGAGCAACATGCCGAACATCCCGAAGGTTCCGCCAATCGAATTCCAGGCCGCATGACAGCTCGCGGCGATCGCGAGGCCGATCAAGATCGTCTTGGCGCGATTGGCCGGCTTGTAGAACGCCAGGCCGATGTAATAACCGAAGATGCCCGCCCAGGCGGCGTGTCCGCAGATGCCGCCCAGCAGTCGCGGGATCAGGAGTTGCAGGGCCGTTTCTCTTCCGGGCATCATTCCCTGGATGGCCGCCGCAGCGACGGCCGGGCCATCGGTCAGAATACGTGCCAGGTATTTCGGCAGAATTCTCGCGGCGTTGGCGTCGCCGCCGATGATTGCGCTCGGTACATATTGAAATACTGTTTCGACAAAGGCGAACCCTATTCCAGCAGCGGCGCCCAGCAAAATGGCATCCAGGGGCTCCCTGACCGCGAACGCGCCGAATGGACTCGCAGGGTTCTTCAGCTGCAGCGCAAGCCATACGCCAATCGCCACGGGAATCGCCTTGAACAGTTCCTCCGGCAGGCCGGCCGCGAAGAACATCTTGATGAACCGGATCGGCAAGGAGTCACCCTTGGCGATTTCGCCGGTGTCCATTCCGGTCAACGACTGAACAATCCCAATGACCGGTGTCATGAGCAGGACCCCGATGAAAACCGCGGCCGCCGGCATCACCCACCAAGCCGTTTTTTTGCCGATCAGTCGATAGATCGCGAAGGCCATGCCGATCGAAATGATCGCACCCAGCAACACCGAGTAGATCGGCACCTCGACGGGCAACACACCGCGGTACATGACCTTGATCGTTGCGGTGGAGTTGCCCGTGAAGATGGCCAGCAAGAGGACGGCGACGACCACGATGGCGCCAGGCAGGAAATAGGGCCGACGGGCAAGTTCCGACCAATTGGTGCCGATTGGCAGAAGCTGCGATCGGGTGGTTTCGCCCGTTCGTGGCGAATTCATTTCTCCACCCGGGCGTTTGCCGTCGCCGGTCGGTTGCTGGTCGTCCATGACTTTCCTCCCCTTGGCTTGAAATGCGTTTTGAATAGTAACTCCCGCAACCTCGTTTGTTGAGGCCCGGCGGTCGCAAGAGGCTGCCGGTGCCGGCTGGCGACCAAAGAGGGTTCGAAAATTGGGGTATCGAGATTTTCGATTGTTGCTAATATCGAGGGACAGCGTGCATCCTGGATCGTCGGGCGATCGGATATGGATTCGGATTCGCGTTCGTCCCCAACCCCATTTTCGCGATCGCCACGAACAAACGAATGGGCCATATCCAACCGGGCCAGGTGCTAAGGAGCCTCTCCTCGCCGGTGACCGTCCGGGTGGAATCGCTGCTCGGCGAAGGCGGCCAGGGGGGGGTGTACGTCGTCGACCTGGACGGGCAGCGGTACGCACTCAAGTGGTACCACGATGTTGTGCTGCGGGTGGATCGGGGATTGCGCCAGAGGCTGCTCGTTGCAATCGATCGCGGCGCGCCGTCCGCGAAATTTCTCTGGCCTTTCGATCTGGTCTGCATGCCCGACGGTACGGGGCTCGGTTACCTCATGCGACTGCGCAACGCCCGCTTCGAGAAGGTCTCGAGCTTGCTGCACGAAGAGTTGAAGCCGCCGTTCCGGGTCCTGGCGACGCTGGGTTGCCTGCTGACGGATGCACTGTTCGCACTCCATGCCAAGGGGCTCGCCTACCAGGATCTCAACGCCGGCAACCTGTTCTTCGACCCGGCAACCGGCGACATCGAGATTTGCGATAACGACAACGTTGATGTCGATGGCGCACCGAGCGTCATGGGCGGCGTCCCGGAATTCCAGGCGCCTGAGGTGGTTCTGCGCCATGCAGGACCCAGTCGTGCGACCGACCTGCATTCTCTGGCGGTGATGCTGTTCCGGATCCTGCTCGTGGGCCATCCTTTGGTTGGAAAGCGGGAACTTGCCTTTGCCAATCTTTCGGAAAATGCGGCGATGCGGCGGCTGTACGGAACGGAGGCGCGCTTCGTATTCGACCCCGCGGACGATTCCAACCGGCCGCTGCCCGACCGACATGGGCCCGTGCTTGGCCACTGGGCGATTTATCCGCAGTTCCTTCGCGAACATTTCATTCGGGCGTTTACCGAAGGACTCTACGATCCGATGCACGGGCGCGTCCAGGAGACGGAATGGCGCCGTGCCATGGCGCAATTGCGCGATGCGGTCATGACCTGCCAGTGTGGCGCCGGGAATTTCTATGACGGCAGGCGCCTGGCCGCCAAGCAGTCTACCTTTCCTTGCTGGAGCTGCAATGGCTCGCTCCCTTCGGCACCCATGCGGCTGGGATTGCGCCGAATCGGTGCGCGCGCAAGTGAAGCGCCTGCGCACGTGATCGTGCTCGAACCCGGTGCGTGCCTCTTCGCTCATCACACCAATTCCGCCGCCATCGATTTTGCTGCGCCGGTCGCCGAAGCGAGGGGTGATCCGCTCGTACTGTACAACGCATCGCATGGTTCGTGGACCGCAACGCAGGGTGATGACTCGCGATCGGTCGCACCCGGCGAAAGCGTGCCGTTGGCGCCGGGAATGAGACTGCGGTTCGACCGAACCGAGGGCCAGGTCAAGGTGTGAATGCCCGTCGGCCCGAACTTCAATAATATAAGGGGTATTGCGCGTCATCCCGCCCGTTGGCAAATGCAGGATGACAAATGCACAATGGCAATCGGTAGTGGATTCATGGCAAACGGAGAACGCCAAGTGAGCAACTCGATCGGGACCGTGCTGAAAGGACTGCTGGATCGCTATGGCAAGGGGCTGCTCGATCAATCGGGAAGACTGAAGAGCCTGCTGCAAGATGAGGCGCCCGAGGCAAAGAGGGAGATCTCACTGCTGCTGATGGCGCTCGACGAGCGCGTCCCGCAGGATTTGATGCAGGTGCAATCGGGCGAGCCGCCGCAAAGCCTCCATCCTCGCCTCGCCAAGCGATTGGCCGATGAAAAATCACTCGATCGCAACGCATCGAACTGGGCGGTTTCCACCTGGGCACAGGGATTGGGTGTCGCGGGGACCGAGAATCTCCATACGGGCAGCGGCTTCGTTGCCGATGTCGCGTCGGGCACGAGTGCTCCGTCGGTCGGATTGATGGGCCGAGTAAACCTTTCGGGCGACTTGTCCGGTCAGGGCGCCGCGACCGCGGAACAAGCGCGGCACAAGGACCCTGCCAACGGCGACGTTGTGCCTCCGCCACCGCCGTCACGAGTCAAGTGGATGATCGCCGCTGGCGTGGCGATTGCGGCGGCTGTCGCGTGGTCGTTGCTGCCGGGCAAACTCGAGGTCACCGGTGTCCATCCGGCCGAGGGCCTGGTCGGCGACGGCAAGAAGCGGGACGTCGTCGTCGAATTCAAGCGGGGAAATTCGGCCGTGCAAAGCATCCAGGTTCGCAATGTGCGTGGGGCGGGACCTTGGAACCCTCCCTCCTGGACGTCGGCGGTCACTCCGGAAGCCAACGCGGCAGGCAAGAGTTCGGTCGGGCCGATGTCCTTGCGCTCGACCAAGCCGCTGACCACGACGTTTGAATACGTGCTCGTGGCGCAGGACGGAACGAGAAGCGCGCCGTTCGAAACAACGTTCGATATCGCCGCCGCGCCGGTGCAACCTCCCAAGATCGCGAAGGTCGACGTTCGCGGCAACGCCTACACGGGGCGTCCGGTCCCGGTTACCGTCGACTATGAAATCGGCACCAGCGATGTGGCCAAAGTCGAGGTCCGGCAAGTGGAAGGCACGGGCATGCCGACGCCGGTCACGCAGAATGTGAATGTCGCCTCGGGTAAGACCAGCGGGACGATCCAGTATTCGCTGCCCGCCAGCAATGCGCCGCAGCGGTCCACGTTTGAGTTTGTTCTCGTCGACAATCAAGGTTCGCGCAGCGACGCGAAGCGCGTTTCGTTCGACGTGGCCCAGGCACCGGTAGCGTTGGGCCGCCAGGGCGTGGTCACCGGCATCCATGAGGTCACGCAACAGGGCGATGCGACGGGCGCTGGCGCGCTGGTCGGCGGTGTCCTTGGCGGCGTTCTCGGACACCAGGTCGGTAGCGGGCGCGGCAACACGGCCGCGACTGTCGCCGGTGCGGTTGGCGGCGCCGTCGCGGGCAATCTGGTCGAGAAGAATGCCGGATCGAAGAAGACCTATCAGGTCGCGGTCCGTTTCAACGACGGGCAGATTCAGTCATTCTCCTCCAACGGCTATCCGAGCCTGCGCCCCGGCGACCGTGTCAAAGTCGTCAACGGGGCTTTGCAGGCGGACCGTTAGGTTGTGCGATTGCCGATCAGTGCCAGGAATTCCTCCCGAGTGGCCGTAGATTGGCGGAACTGGCCCACGACCGATGACGTGATCATCACCGAGTTCTGCTTTTGCACGCCGCGCATCATCATGCACAGGTGCTGCGCCTCGATCATGACGCCCACGCCCGATGCGCCGATGGAATCCATAACCGCTTGGGAAATCTGCTCGGTCAGTCGCTCCTGCAATTGCAAGCGCCGGGCGTACATGTCGACCAAGCGCGCGAGCTTGCTTACGCCAAAGACGCGACCGTCGGGAATGTAGCCGATGTGACAGCGGCCGAAGAACGGCAACATATGATGCTCGCACAGGCTGTAGACCTCGATGTTCTTCACGATGACCATGCTGTTGGTCT
>JBDTPJ010000011.1:0-48838 GCA_039932755.1 Betaproteobacteria bacterium | reverse complement strand
GAATGCGGCCGGATTTCGTTGTAGTGCTGTCGCCAAGTACTGATCACAGCCTTTGCTTCAGTTCGATTGCGAAACCACTCCATGCTCAGGCATTCGTCGCGGAACTTGCCGTTGAAGCTTTCGTTCACGCCGTTCTGCCACGGCTTGCCCGGGTTGATCAATGCCATCTCCAACTGATGCTGCGCCGCCCAACGCAGCAGTGCACGCGATACAAACTCCGGACCATTGTCGGAGCGTAGGTATCGCGGTGCGCCCCGGACACTGACCAACTGTGCCAGCACTTCGATCACTCGCGCCGACCGTAATGACCCGGATACGTCAATCGCCAGGCTCTCGCAGGTGTATTCATCCAGCACCGTGAGACACTTCAATTGCTGCCCGTTGGCGCAGGCGTCAAACACGAAATCGTACGCCCACACTTGATTGGCACCCGTCGGCGCCACCGGCCGCGGCCGCCCAGACGCCACACGCCGGCGCGGCCGCTTCCTCGGCACCTGCAGCTTGGCCTGCCGCCACAGCCGCCACACGCGGTCCGCGCCCATGTTGTGGCCCTGGCGGTCCAGGAACACCTGGATGCGCCGGTAGCCAAAGCGCGGATATTGCGCCGACAAGCTCACCATCGCCGCCAGCACCGGCGCATCGCGGACCGGCATCCGCGGTACATAGCGCAGCGTGGATCGTGCTACCGACATCAGCGCGCACGCCTTACGTTCCGACAATCCACGCCGCTTGGCGAAGTCCACCTGCCGGCGCCGGGCGGGCGCGCTCACCATTTCTTTGCGGAAATTTCCTTCATCACTTCGATGGCCAGATCCCGCTCCGCCACCATCTTCTTCAGCCGGGCATTCTCCTGCTCCAGCCCGCGCAACCGCTTCATATCATCGGCTTGCAACGTACCGAAGCGCTTCCGCCACAGGTAGATCGTTTGATCGCTGATCCCGTACTTCTTAGCGACCTCCACGATCGGCGCCGTGTCGGCCTCCCGCAGGATCATGACCATCTGTTGCTCGTTGTAACGACTCTTGCGCATATGCCCCTCGCTGTCCCAAGGAGCCATTCTTCCAAATTTCAGATGGTACGAAAATACCCAGGCAAGTCAGGCCAGCGCAAGTCAAGGCCTTGTTGCCGCCCTATTTATAATCGGAGTGTTGTGCGAAGGCGTATTTTGGTTCAGGCTAACCTGCCGCTCAAGAACGTTAGGCAGCATGCCAATCGTCACGATCGAGGTCGTTGCTCCCGCCGACAGCGCTGCGGTGCCCGGTCTTGCACAATTGCTTGCTGATGCAGTCGGCCTCGTGATCAATTCACCGCCTGGCCAAACTTGGGTTCGCGTGCGCGCGGTCCCACTCGCCCAATATGCGGAAAATCTAACAACTCCAGATCCGGCCAATTTGCCGGTTTTCGTCACTATCCTAAAACGCCATCCTCCTCAGGGCGCGGAACTCGAGCTCGAGGTCACCGCGCTCACCCGCGCCGTCGCCAAAGTCATCGTTCGTCCCTCGCATTGTGTTCACATTGAGTACGCGCCTGCCGCTCTGGGCCGGCTTTCGTTCGGTGGTACGCTGGTTCAATGAGCATGCTGCCTATCCCGTCGCTCAAGCGGCCTCCCCAGGCACGTGGCTTCGCCACCGTGCCGGGTAGCCGCTTAGCTTCATTTCGTTAGGCGCAATCAGAGAGGTCGCAGCATGGACGGATCAAATGTCGTAATCACAAAACTCCGCACGGCCAAGATACTCGCGCTTGCGCTTTCACTCTTGGCACTGGACGTTTCCCCGGCTTTTGGAGAAGAGTCGACCGGTCCCTACTTCACGGCGGGCCTTGGGTGGGCCCGTTGGCATGGGGACTATCCCACCGGATGCGAGTACAACGAAACCGGCACTGTTCCCGAACTCGCCTTCGGCACCTTCGGCTGTACCGGATCACTCAACATTCAGGATACGCTTGTCGCTCGCATTGGCGGCGGCTGGTGGGTTTACCCGCAGGTCGCATTGGAGCTAGCGTATTCAAATTTTGGCCGCATAAGCCTCAATCGCGTAGTAGGCCATACTGGCCGGCTCCCGGACGGAGGCTTCACGGTACCACTTTCCATTAACGAGACTGGCCGGTATCGCCTTCAAGGCATCGACTTCAGTGCGCTGGGGGCGATACCTCTCAATGCCAGTTTTTCCTTAACCGGACGACTCGGCGCGCTCGCCTATTACCAAACCTACTCTGAATCAGGGAGGGGTACCCACAGCTCCGAGCATCAATGGGATGCTTCCACTTCGGGCGTCGCGCCGCTATTCGGTGTAGGCGCTTTGTATCGCATAAACCCCGCACTTGCCGTTCACGCAGAGTGGGATCATATACAGCGCGTCGGCAAGGTATACACGGGCTTCAGCGGACTGGGCGGTAGCCCAGGGGGCGGTCACTTCGATCTCGACGTCGTTTGGTTAACGGCAGAGTACGCGTTGCGTTGATAAGCGAATTCACGTGACCTGTCGATTTTCTGTTGCGACTAACCCGTCGCTCAAGCGGACTCCCCGGACACGTGGCGTCGCCACTGTGCCGGGTAGCCGCTAGCTTCATTTCGTTAGGCCCCATGAAGAAATCGCAGGCTCCCAAGCACCGTCTCCTAGGCAGTTGGCGGTCGGATGCTGTGCTAACGTTAGCGGAATGGACGTTTTCTCCCGACACCTCCGAATCTGATCGGGCGCGAATCGAGGAGTACTTTGGGAAGGTAACGCTTAAATATACCGCCGCTAAAATTCAAAGCGAATTTGAAGGCAAGCTTACTAGCTGTCCCTATCGCATCGCCAAGGAGGACGAAGATTGGATCGTGATCGTTCGCCGTACCGGTGGACGCGATGAAATCCAGCACCTTCGCGTTATTGAGCCGGACGTTTACTGTGTCTCCGTCGGCCGCAATCGAGAGTTTTTTCGACGTGTTGGAGCCTAACTCGTCTCTCAGGCGGACTCCCCAGGCACGTGGCTTCGCCACGGTGCCGTGTAGCCGCTTAGCTTCATTTCGTTAGGCGTCGAAAAGAGACCCAGTGAAGCTTCTCGCGATAGTCCTTGGGTTTGTGGTCGCCGCGGCCGGCGCGGTTGGAGTCATCGCTCCGTCGGTCTTGCTTAACTTGGCGGATTCGTTACTAATTCCGGAGGTCGTTTACATCGCTGCCGCCGTACGCGTCTTGTATGGCGCCCTTCTCGCGTGGCTCGCGCCTATCTCTCGAGCACCGAGGACACTCCGCGTCATCGGCGTCCTGCTCGTCTTGGCGGGTGTGCTCACGGCGTTCATCGGCCTAGAACATTCCCGCGCAATGCTTGATTGGCTGGTGGCCCAAAATTCTTGGGTCACGCGCGTTTGGGCGGGCGTACCTTTGCTTCTCGGTCTTTTCATCGCACATGCGCTCACTGGTCCGCACCGGTTCGCCAGCTAACCCGGTGCTCAAGCAGTCCCTGGGCAAGTGGCTTCGCCACGGTGCCGGGTAGCCGCTTAGCTTCATTTCCTTAGACATGCATGCGCGCACCTATCGCTCGCGTTGCCACGAGTGTGAACTCGTCAACGAGCCAGGTATTTCCACTTGCGCACATTGCGGCTTTCCCGCGGTTGCCTCGGCAATCGAAATCGCAAAGGCGAAAGGGAAGCCGATCCCAACTGTTGGCGCTCTCCGTTGGCTGGCTTGGCTCGTCGCCCTCATCCCGGTATAACGAAGATGTTTGAATGCATGCCTAACCCTCGCTCAATCGGACGCGCCGGGCACTTGGCTGCGACACAGTGCCGGGTAGCCGCTTGCCTTTATTCGTTAGGCGACTCAGTTCGACATCCGTAACTCCGGAGCGCTTTCGCACAATCATGATTCCGAACTAATGAGGCATCTGAATGAATCCCAGAGAAATCACCGCGTTTGTGTTCACAATTCTCGCCACATTACCGCAGGCTGTCGCTCAAAGCTCCGCGCCAAACGCAAGCCCCAACATGTCAGGCGTTGCGACGCCCCAAGATGAAGTGAAGCCACCGATCCGACTAAACCGCGTCGCGGTGACGGACGCAGATGCCCGTCGTTGCCTTGAATTCGCTACCAATCTCGAAGTGATCGTGTGCGCAGAAAAATACCGACCGCGCAAACGCAATGCATAGTCGCCCAACGCGTCGCTCAAGCAGACTCCCCGAGCACGTGGCTGTAACGGTGCAGGGTAGCCGCTTAGCCTCATTTCGTGAGGCTCCCAGAAGCATGCGACGGTTCACTTGGGCGCACGATCGGCTCGCACCTTCACCCTGCGCCACTAGGAGCTTTCATGTCATGGCTAGTTTTAGTCCTTGCCGGCCTCTTCGAAATTGGGTGGGCAATTGGCTTGAAGTACACGGAGGGTTTCACCCGTGTATGGCCCACCGTAGGCACCGTACTCGCAATGGTCATTAGCCTCGGACTCCTTGGCATCGCCATGAAGTCCTTGCCCGTCGGCACGGCCTATGCCGTCTGGGTCGGCGTGGGGGCGGTTGGCACCGCAATTCTCGGAATTGTTCTTCTTGGTGAGCCTGCCAATGCAGGCCGCCTCGTGAGCCTGGGCCTAATCGTTGCTGGAATTGTTGGACTCAAGCTTGCATCGTCAGCCTAACCAATCCCAACGATTCTTCTCAAGTTTGAACTGGCGCAAGCTACCTTGGCCATGTGCATCCCGGCGGCGAAGAGATATAAATGCTTGAGGGCGACATTCGATTGGGCAAAGATGACCTCCACGCAGGAGACTATCTCTTGACCGCGCCCAACGCCGATGGCTAGTTTCAAGGCTGCCGTCGCGTATTTCGCTCTCGTGTTGGGCACAGGCTTCGTCCTGGGCACCATTCGCGTCCCGTTTCTCGTCCCCAGACTCGGAGAGCGGTATGCCGAGATTTTGGAAATGCCCATCATGGTTGTCGTGATCGTCTTGGCGGCTCGCTACGTCGTACGACGGTTCAGCCTTCCTTCCAGTCCATCTGTCCGGTTGCTTGTTGGGTTCGCAGCACTGGCCATGTCCGTGCTTGCCGAGTTGCTCTTGGCTGCTGCGCTTCAAGATGCCTCCGTCGGGCAGTACATAGCAAGCCGAGATCCCGTGTCTGGCTCTGTCTACCTCTTCGTGCTGTTGCTATTCGCACTTATGCCTTACATCCTCGAGCGCTTCAACGGTGCACATGCGGCGCGTGGCAATGGGCAGGCCTAACCCGTCGCTCAAGCGGACTCTGCGGGCACGGGGCTTCGCCACCGTGCCCGTTAGTCGATTAGCTTGATACGCTAGGCGCTATAGGAGGCGTGATGCCGACCGAGAAGGAGAAGATGCTAGCCGGCGAGCTGTACAACGCCTCGGATCCTGGGCTTGTTGCCGAGCGGCTGCGTGCTCGGGAGCTGTGCCATAAGCTAAATTCGTCGTCGCCCGGGATACCAGAGGCGGAGCGAGCCGAACTGCTATTTCAACTGCTCGGCGCAGCGACCGATGCGTACGTCACGCCTCCTTTCTACTGCGACTATGGGCGCAATATCGAGCTCGGTAGCAACGTCTACTTCAACTTCAACTGTGTCATTCTCGATGTGGCTAGAGTCACAGTGGGAAACAACGTCCTCTTCGGCCCGGCCGTCCAGGTTTATACGGCCTCTCATCCGATGAGCGCCGAGGAGCGGCGGAGCGGGCTGGAGTACGGCAAGCCGGTCGCCATCGGAAATGATGTGTGGCTGGGAGGAGGTGCGATCCTGTGTCCAGGAGTGACGATTGGAGAAAGGACTGTGATCGGAGCTGGAAGTGTCGTTGTAAGGGATCTTCCAGCGGGAGTCTTTGCCGCAGGCAACCCGTGTCGCGTCATCCGACAGCTATAGCCTGAGCGACCGCATGACGTCTAACCCTGAGTCCACACGGACGTTCCGCCGGCGGGTGTTGGTGGTCCCAAGCTTAGTACCTCGGGAGAACCTACGCCCAGGCCCGCCCATTCAACATCTAGGAGAACCAAATGAAATCGCTGGCGCCGTGGACAGTCATTCGTCAACGCGCGCAGGCAGCAGGCACAGGACTTGCAGCCGTAATACTGCTTATTCTTGCCCATATCGTTCCGGTACAGGCCGCGGACGAGAAGGTTTCGCCGCGCACGCTGTCGGCCGCGCAGTTCCATCAAGGAGTGCAACTCGCGTGGCGAAAGATCGTTGATCGCCATCCAGCGCCTTTCCGCATTCATTCCAAAGCCCGATACGAGGCTGAAGTCACGCGGATGATGCAGCGCGCGTCGGACATTAGTGAAGCGCGTGCCTTCATTGAGATGAGCCGGCTGATCGGCATGCTGCCCGACGGCCACAATTGGGTGTCTGTCGACGACAACTCGCTGCTATTTTCCAAGGCAGTACAGCTGCGCTTCTGGCAGTTTGCGGACGGGCTGTATGTCCGCGCCGCTGCGCCCAGCCAAGCTTCCTTGCTCGGCGCCAAAGTAGTTACGATCGGCGGAATGCCGATTGCTGAGGCATGGACGCTGATTCGCAATGCCGTAGGCGGCGGCGAGCAAATCTCAACAACGCGCGCGCAAATCTATGTCGAAATTCCTGCGTTCCTGGAGGCATTGGGCCTGGCACCCAGCGACAATGAAGTGGTCCTGGGCCTGATCCTGAGGGACGGCACAGCAACCACCAAGACGATTCGCGCCAAGCAATATGAGAACTATTCTGATGTATGGAATACGTCAGCGCAATGGACTACGCCCGAGAACTGGCTAGAACCCGACGGGGCAAAGCGGGCGCTGTGGTTCGCGCGGCGCGATGTCGCGTTCTGGTCAACCTACCTGGCGGACTCGCGCTCGCTCTATGTCGCCTTCAACAAGGCGACCATCGATCCCGATAACCCGTGGAACCCCAAAGACGACAAGCTTCGGCCCTTCCTGACCGAACTGTTCAAGCGCACCCAAAGTGACGATGTGGACCGCCTTATCATTGATCTGCGCAACAACAATGGCGGCGATTCCGCGCTGTGGCAGCCGCTCGTGCACCACATTATCCGCGCCGAACGTCTTTTCGCACCCGGGCGGCTGTTTGTGATTACCAGCCGGCTCACCGAATCGGCGGCCGTCGCCTGGGCGGCCAAGATCAATATGCACTCTCCGGCACTATTCGTGGGCGAGGCAACCGTCAATCCGCCGAACTTCGACAACGATCCCGCTGGTAGGCGTCGCGAGAGCTACCATATTCCCGGGTCGGCAGTAAATTTCCGCATCGCTAACATGATCGAATACTGGTCCGACAGCGGCGACGACCGAGATGCGCTCTATCCCGATATTCCTGTTTCCATGCGCTGGAGCGATTTCATCAATGGCCATGATCCTGCGCTGCTTGCCATTGCGGGTGTTTCGCTCGCTGCTGCTAAAGGTTATCTGGTCGATGCCGATGGCAACTCCACCGCCGAGTATCCTTGGACGAACTACCGCCGCAAATCGCAGGTCGAAGCAATGAAGCGGGCACGCACGCCGCGCTGAGAATGCTACCAGGCTGTTGGCCAGAACACTGAACAAATGTGCGGTCAGGTTCCGTTGGCCGCGATTCGAGAAGCTGATGCGTCCTTTTGGTCGACTTGTTACGAGCGAATGGACGGCATGCATCGCGTCGCGAAGGCTAAGTTGCAGGGTCTAACCCACTTGGGCGCAGTACGCTTCGCGATTGGCAAAAGACAAGCGGGATTGGTTACTCGGCAACGCTGATCATGGCGGCGAGCTCAGTTCGTTTGGTCCGTGATCATTGCGCCGAGTATCGGTTTGCGTTCGAACACCCGCATGGTTTCTAACCACAGTCAGTAAGTGGAGATTGCTATGAGCGAGTCCGCAAGAAAGATTACCACCGGCGCCGGCAAGGGATTCAGTGACGAGGAACGAGCCGCCATGAAGGAGCGCGCCCAAGAGCTGAAGGCGGGAGCGCGCGCAGACAAGGACAAGGCAGCAGGGGAAAGCGACGTGCTTACAGCGATTGCCAAAATGTCGGAACCGGAGCGCTCCATGGCCAAGCGGCTCCATGCGATCATCAAAGCCAGCGCGCCAGCCCTCTCGCCAAAAACCTGGTATGGAATGCCCGCGTATGCCAAAAACGGCAAGGTCGTCTGCTTCGTCCAAAGCGCGCAGAAGTTCAACACGAGGTACCCGACGCTCGGTTTCAGCGACCAGGCGAATCTAGATGAAGGTCACTTGTGGCCCACCGCCTTTGCGCTGAAGGAGTTGACTGCCGCCGTAGAGAAAAGGATCAGCGCGCTGGTTAAAAGGGCAGTTAGCTGAGCGACATCAGCATAGGAGATGGTTGTAGTGCCTGACCTAGGCGTGCCATCTAACAATTCATTCAAGCCGAATCCGCTTCGCGGGTCGGCTTAATTCAGGCGTTAAGCCTCAAGGAGAATTGATGCGAGCGCTTGAGCTCAAGATTCCGCCACCTCTCGTCGCTCTATTGGTCGCGGCTGCGATGTGGGGCATTTCTGTTCCGGCTTCGCGATTCGAAATATCTGAGATGGTCCGGTATGTCGCAGTGTTCACCATCGCGATTGTCGGGGTTGGCTTTGCTGCCTCTGGTGTTCTCGCATTTCGCCGCGCGCACACGACAATTAATCCCCATAAGCCCGGAGATGCCACTTCTCTCGTAAGTTCTGGGGTCTTTCGTCTCACGCGCAATCCGATGTATCTCGGTCTCAGTATCGTGCTGCTTGCATGGGCGTTGTTCCTATCTTCGGCCTGGGTATTTCTTGGGCCATTTGCATTCGTCCTTTACATTGACCGATTCCAGATCGCGCCCGAGGAAAGAGTGCTTTCGCAGCTCTTTGGGCCAGCGTTCGCCGAATATCAATCCAAGGTTAGACGGTGGCTTTGACGCCCAACCCGTCGCTCAAGCGGACTCCCAATGCACGTGGCTTCGCCACCGTGCCGGGTATCCGTTGAGTCTGATTCGCTAGGCTTCAGTTGCACCGTTGCAGCGGACTGCCTCCGGTAGCCGCTGAACTCCAACGCTAGGCGTCATAGACTCCTCACCACGCGATGCGCCATGACGACGAGAACTGCTTCCTGTAGCTGCGATCAACTCACTGCGTTGACCAATTTAGAAGGGCTGGAAGTATCTGTTGCAATTCCGGTTGGCGCATTCGCCGAACCTGGCTTCCCTTCGCCCACGTTCTCGGTATAAGAGGGCGAAAGCACGCTTGGGTAGGTCTTCCTGAAGGCACTGAACATATGGCGCAATGCCGATTGAGAGGAAGTAACCAAGGAAGTCTGGCACTACTCGAGGGTGCAGCGACCGTCAGCACATCGGTCGGCCACTGAAGCCGCGATCGACGCCACCGTGTCCGTGCGTCGCTCCGCTTCGACCAGCAACGTGCCGATTTCTGCTCCGAGGAGCAGGTCGTCATGGATTCCAAACACCTGTCGGCGCAGGCGGCCTCGCGCGTCGAACAGGAGCGTGGTCGGCGTGCCCTGCATCGCATACGCACGCATGGTGCGGGGCATCGGGTCGCCATCCGGACCCGGAGCGTCGATGCCGACTGGGAACCGCAGGCGGTACTCGTGCACGAACGCGCGCAGCGACTCGAGCCCCATTGCCGCGTGGTGCTCGAAGACCGTGTGCAGGCCGATGACCGTAAGAGGTGCAGTCTTGAAGAGTTCCGCGACACGCTGGGCCTGCGGTATGGCGTGCGCGACGCAACCGGGGCAGAGCATCTGGAAGGCGTGTAGGAGTACCACCCGTCCCCGAAGTCGGTCAAGGTTGAGAGGCTCCGGAGTGTTGAGCCATGCCGTCGTCTGCCACTCCGGAGCAGGTCCTGGCTCCATCAGAAGTCCCCGTCCTTCACGTACGGGCGGCTCCACAATGTGACCTGCAGGAGGCAGGACTTGACCCACGCCGCGTACATCTTCTCGACATCCTCGGCGGAGTGTCCTTTCTTCGCGAGGAACGGTTTCAGCGTGAACGTCACAGGAAATATCAGCAGGAACAGGTCGCGGAACGGCACGATGCAGGTCGAAGCTGCGCCGTCTGTACTGTTCTTCTTCGCGCGGTGGTGGCGGAGGCCCATCTCGTGCTGGTAGTCGAGCCACTTTTGGTCGTACTCGGCTCGGGCCGTGTCGAGGATCCACTGGCCGAAGCGCTTGCGGACCGCGCCGAGATAGTCACCTAGCGGTTTGCCGTCGTTCTTGCCGGTGAACGACGCGAGCAGGTGCGGGGTCGAACCGACGAACCCGTACCAGACATCGAGGATGGCCTCGACTTGGCCTTTCACGACATCGTGGGAGAGTCGGAGATGCTTGACGTCGTCGTCGCCGAACAGGACACTCTTCTTCATCATCTCGAAATCGTCGAGCGTCACCGGAGAACGCGCCACGGCACCGGTGCCGTACGTGTATCCGGGGATGGTGGTCGTTTCTTCCATGGGCTGACTCCTTTTGTATCGTCGGATTCGGGACACTGATCCGCGCCCCGTCAGCACCAACCCTACGTGCGTTGCCGACGCGTGTCAGGAAGGCACTTTTCGGTAAGGTGGATACGAAATGGTTCAGAACGACCCTTCAGTCCGTAAGCAACCCGAGGCGGTGGCCGCGGAATCTACTCCCGTCGCCGCGATGGTCGAGAGCATTGTCGGGTGCAAGTGGTCGGTCCGCATCCTTCAGCTGCTGCGTGCCGAAGACCACCGCCGTCCCGGAACGCTCCTTCGGGCCTGCCCAGGGCTATCCACGAAGGTGATGAACGAGCGGCTCCGCAAGATGACCCGGTTCGGGATTGTGCAGCGCAAAGTATTCGGCGAGAAGCCTCCTGTTGAGGTGGAGTATCGACTTACCCCGTTAGGCTTCCGCTTCATGGGGATACTCGAGGAAGTGCGCCGACTTCAGGAGGCGGTTGACCAAGGGGCGGTCTCAGAAGCCGGCGAGACCCTGAAGAAGACGACGCGTGGTGGTCACCCCGCAAGCCGATGAGCTGGCAGTCATCTTCGGCGCCTGCAACTTATCGGCGAGACGTTAGGCCTCGGAGAGCCGCGACATGAACCTCGCTGCCATGGAAATCGTAGCCCCATAGCAGATCAGTACCGGCGCATCACGCCAGAGGAGTTCTTTCTATGACTCAATCCCCAGAGCAGAATCGCAAGAACGCGATGGCGTTCTACGACCTAATGTTCAATGAGTCCAGACCGCGAGAGGCCGTCGAGCGCTACGTCGGCGAGACATATACGCAACACAATCCTCTCGTTGCGGACGGCAAGGCATCGTTCATTGACTACTTTGAACGCATGGCACGAGAATTTCCAGGAAAAAAGGTTAGCTTCAGGCGTACTGTCGCTGAAGGACCATTTGTGGTCCTCCACTGCCATCAGGTCTGGCCAACGGATCAGAACAAGGATTGGGCCGGAATCGACATCTTCCGCTTTGACGAAGATGGCAAGATCGTAGAGCACTGGGACGTGCTTCAGGGCGTTCCTGGTGAGTCAAAGCATTCCAACACAATGTTCTAGCATCGCCGGTCGCCTTCGAAGAGCAACCCAGCCTGCAACCAGGTGTCAACTAAAGAGGCGCAAGTTCCCGGGCCGGCACGTAACTTCAACGTGGCGAGCGTCGGCGCGGTCCGCCGGTTGGCTAATTTCGTTGGGCCGCAGACAATAAGCCCGTTCCCACGCCCACACGTCATCGGAGGTCGATATGAAGCGAGTCACTGGCATCGGCGGCATTTTCTTCAAAGCCAAGGACGCACCAGTACTGCAGGCTTGGTACAAACGCCACCTCGGCATAGACGTACAAGATTGGGGCGGCGCAGCATTCGTGTGGACTGATTCGGACGGTAAGCCCACAGGCGGAACAACTATCTGGTCCGTCGGAGCGAATGAAGGCGACCACTTCGCTCCAAGCAAGGCCTCGTTCATGATCAACTACCGGGTTGACGACCTACACGGTCTAGTCAAACTCCTCAAGGAAGAAGGCTGTAACGTCCTCGACAAGGTCGACGAATCTGAGTACGGCAAATTCGCCTGGGTCATAGATCCAGAGGGAAACAAAGTCGAGTTGTGGCAGCCTCCAACGGGCCAATGAAACTCCCAAACGCTCCCCGCGCCAGTGTGAGGGATAGCCCCTTAGCTTGCGTTAAGCCGCAGATGAACGGTGCTCAGTCACGCATTTCGTCAGTGCTTGCGGCGGTCATGGTGGCAGCATGTGCCCATACCGACTCGATGAACTCAGGCGTGAGCGGCCAAGCGGACATGATCTTCATAAGCGGGCGTACGTATCGTGTCGGCACGACTCTCATGGAGGTAAATGCCATCCGGGCGAAGTACCCTACCGAGAACTGGCCGTTCTATGAGCCCGAACTTCCCGGCGCTGAAGTCACCGTGAAGTCCTTCTGGATTGATCGAACGTCGGTCACCAATGCCGAGTTCTATCATTTCATAATTTCCACTCCGGCGTGGGGCCCCAGCTTGGGCGGGGGACAAGATCGTTCTCAAAAGTACCTGGAGCACTGGCGCTCCGGGAAGTATGCCGAGGGAACTGCGCAGCATCCAGTGACATTCGTCTCTTGGCATGCGGCGTTGGCGTACTGTCAATGGAATGGAAGGCGGCTTCCAACCGAGGCGGAATGGGAACTGGCAGCCAGCGATCCTGGCCGAGCAACCGAGTTCCCTTGGGGCGATGAACCTCCAACCCCGGACATGGTGAATTTTGCGGAGAGTCGTATCGGCGGACCTGTTCCAGTAGCCAGCTATTCCCCGAACGTCCGGGGCCTTTATGACATGGCGGGAAACGTCTGGCACTTTATGCTTGAGGAGTGGCGAGACGACTACAGCAAGCCGGTAGTTCTGCCTCCGGCAACGGCGAGCCAGGTGACGTCGAGGCGCGCCATCAGAGGGGGGAGCTGGGGGGGCGCGCCTGTGAACTTGCGAGTTCGATACCGAGACAGCCATCCTCCCGATGGCCCCGGACCACACGTGGGATTTCGCTGTGTGCAACCTGCGGCCTAATCCACGAGCAATAGATCCGTTGGATGGCATCTATACTTGGTGGTTGCAGTATCAAGGTCGAATTGTGGCAACCACCCGCGGGTCAATGAAACTCACTAACGCTCCCTGCTGAAGTCCAAGCGTACGGATTCGCCAAAGCCATGAATGCTCCACTGGGAACTGTCATCATCTATGCCCGTTCGAAGGACTACGCTTCCGCATTACTCTAGGCCAGTGCCTTTTCGGATCGATTGGTTCGGCTTCGGCGCGATGACGTCCTGCCCCTCCATCGTCGGCCGAGACCATGCCCCTCGACTGCAAGCACGCCGTTGACTCCGGCCTCGGGTGGCTTAACTCAATGGAGAAGTGAGATGGTGAAACCAGCAAAGAAAACGATATGTCTTTGGTACGATGGCAACGCCGAGGACGCGGCGCAATTTTACGCCCAGACGTTTCCTGATTCGTCCGTCGGCGCGGTGCACAGCGCACCAGGAGACTTTCCGTCGGGGAAGAAAGGGGACGTATTGACTGTCGAGTTTACGGTGCTGGGCATCCCTTGCCTCGGGCTCAATGGCGGGCCTGCGTTCAAGCACAACGAAGCGTTTTCGTTTCAGGTCGCAACTGCCGACCAAGCCGAGACGGATCGCTACTGGAAGGCGATCGTCGACAACGGCGGCAAGGAAAGCGCATGCGGCTGGTGCAAGGACAAATGGGGATTGTCCTGGCAGATTACGCCAATCGCCCTGACGAAAGCGATCACCGATCCCGATACCGCTGTCGCCAAGCGCGCGTTCGAGGCGATGATGCAGATGACCAAGATCGACATCGCTGCAATCGAGGCTGCGCGCCGGGGTTGAGGCGCCAGCCGCAAGCGGCCCCTCAAGCCAATGTTAGACCGTAGGAGGCAACGATGAGGCGTACGTGGACGATTATTGGGGTCGCCGATGTCACTCGCAGCTTCAACTGGTACCGCTCGCTATTCGGTCAGCCAAGCTCGGTTCCTGCTCATGACTACTTCGGGCAAATCCTTGACTCGGACGGGACGGTATTGCTCTGTCTTCACGAGTGGGGAGCCCACGAGCACCCCACCCTGGCAAGTCGGGATCGCGCGGAACCGGGCAATGGGCTATTACTGTTCTTCCGGGTGGATGATTTCGACGAGACGCTCGCACGCGCCAAAGCCCTTGCCGATCGACTTGAGGAAGAACCCCAGATAAATCCGGCCACGGGGACGCAAGAGTTCGCGCTGCGCGATCCGGATGGTTACTATGTCATGGTCAGCGCGCTGTCCTGAACGTGAATGCCTATGGCCGGGTCGCAAACCTATGCCGTCGAGCCACCAAGCCTTGCTGCTAACTTGGCTCCTTTTGCGAGCGAGGCGTGCAATGAGGACAACCGCCTTCGACAGCGCTCCCTCATCAAACGCCGCGCGCCTGCTGGGCTGATCTTATGACGAAACATCTCGGCAGTTCACTGGTTAGCTTGAATCGGTAGTGCGCAACCACACACGCGAGGTCACTGCCATGAACGCTCAGGATGCCGACAGAGTATTCGCGGGCTCCATTCCACAAATTTATGAGCGCTACCTCGTGCCGCTCATCTTTGAGCCCTATGCTGTCGATTTAGCGTCTCGCGTGATGCTGCGGCATCCCTCGCAGGTTCTGGAGATTGCAGCCGGAACGGGTGTCGTCACGCGCCACCTCGCAAGTGTTCTACCGCCTGAAGTCTCAATTGTCGCAACCGACCTGAACCAACCGATGCTCGATCACGCCGCCGCGATAGGCACGGCCCGTCCGATCGAGTGGCGGCTGGCCGACGCGATGCAGCTACCGTTTTCCGATGGGGCCTTCGACGTGGTTGTCTGTCAGTTCGGGACCATGTTCTTTCCGGACAAAGCGAGGGCTTTCTCCGAGGCAAGGCGCGTGCTTCGCCCCGACGGCGCATTCATTTTCAACGTGTGGGATCGGATCGACCAGAACGAATTCGCCGATATCGTGATCCGGGCGCTTGAGGCCCGGTTTCCGAAGGATCCGCCGGGGTTCCTGGCGCGAATTCCGCATGGATACCACGATCCATCCGCCATCGCCGACGACCTGTCGCTCGGAGGATTCGCTCCACCGCCAGAGGTCACCACGTTGGCTGAACGCAGTCGGGCAGACTCAGCGCGCATTCCTGCCTTAGCCTACTGCCAAGGCACACCCCTTCGCAGCGAGATTGAAGCACGCGGCGCCTCATGCCTGATTGAAGCCACCGACATCGCTACCGTGGCGATCGAACGGGACTTCGGCTCCGGCGCCGTAGATGGCAAGATTCAGGCCCACATTTTCAGCATCGGGCGATAATCAATGCACTCTAACCTGGCGCTCGAACGGACATTCCGCAAGCGGACCGCCGCTTAGTGTCGTTGCCTTAGCCATGCGCGACACACCAACGGCCATTGCCCGCAGCCTGTCGATTCTCGGGCACCCGCTTGTCGTGGTTCCTGCCGCCATCGTCACGCTCGCGCTAAACGGCCGCACGTCCTCGGCGGCTTTGCTCGTATCAGCAGTATGCGGAGTTTCTGGTGTCGTCCTTGCCTATTCACTCTGGCAAGTCCACCTTGGCAAATGGCAGCATGTCGATGCTTCGTCCCAGGCTGAGCGGCGATCGCTAAATATTTTTTTGTCGATTGTTCTGTTCCTGGCCGCCGCTGCAGCGTTCTTTCAAATTCCCGAATCTGGATTGTCGCCTGGAATGTTCCTGTCGGGTTTGTTGATCGTGACGGTGATGTTGGCTTCACCATGGGCGAAGCTCTCACTGCATGCGTCGTTCGCAGCTTTCGCGGTCGTACTGCTTTGGCCACTTAATTATTGGTATGTGGCGATCGCGAGTGTCGTAGCGGCGAGCATTTGTTGGTCTCGCGTGATGCTTGCGCGCCACACTCTCGTCGAGGTATTGGGAGGCAGTTTTTTAGGCGCCCTATTCGGTGTCTTCTTCTGGATAGTTCCGTGGTCGCATGGGTAGCATCTCGATCGAGGGGACTCTCCCTGCACGCGGCGCTCGGAACGTTGACTGGAGCTCTGACGGCCTAACCAATCGCAGCCAGTCATGGGTCTGTGCTTGCTTTTGTGGTTGGGGCCGTCTTCCTGGCCGGCGCGTTCCGAACATTGCGAATCGCGAGGGCACATAGATGGCCGGTCTGGATGCACACTATTCGGCGCGCGACATCGAGGCGCGAATCCTGACCGCCCTCCGCGCGGCGGGATTGAATCCCGAGCATCGCCTGTCGCCAGAGGAGCTTGGTGCGCTGGATCATTTCCATACAGGGGGACTTCGCGCTTCGCGTGAGCTGCTGGAACTGGCGAAGTTTCGGGCGGAAGACCGCGTTCTCGATGTTGGAGCCGGGCTCGCCGGGCCCGCCCGGCTGCTCGCCTCCGCAATCGGGTGCCACGTCGACTGCCTTGACTTGTCGCCCGACTTCTGCGCCGGCGCGATACTACTGAATCGGCTGACCGGCCTTGCGGGCAAAATCGACGTGCACACAGGCAGTGCTCTCGACATGCCCTTTCCGGACAATTCGTTCGATGCAGTCTGGATGCAGAATGTCGGCATGAACATCGCGGACAAGCGCAAGCTATACGGGGAGATCTGGCGAGTCCTCAAGCCGGGTGGCCGGTACGCCTTCCAGGAGATGGCCGCCGGGAAGTGGGCTACGTCCTACTATCCGCTTCCTTGGGCCACCGAACCTGCCGACAGCTGCCTCATATCCGCCGCCGAGATGCGCTCGGTAATCGGAGAGATTGGATTCATCGCTGAACGCTTCGAGGACATGAGCGACGCGCATTTGAACATGACCAGTGCCAACGCCACTCCTGCGCCACCCGGACAGCTGGGCCTCGGTGTGTACGTCGACAATCTCGCGCAAAAAGCCACGAATGCCCGACGAAGTCTTGAGGAGGGCCAGGTCCGGCTTGTCCGAGGTGTCTTTCGGGCGACTTGACCAAGCCCATGGTCAGCATAGGATCGGCTGGCAAGACGAAGGTTCGGGGAGAATTCTTTCAAACTGTTCAATCAACAGGAGGCAAACGTGAGCAATCGAATCGTATGGGTGGACATTCCCGTCCTCGACCTTGAGCGAGCGATAGCGTTCTATTCGAAGGTCCTGGGCAGTCCTGTGACAAAGGAAGGCGGGCCCGGCTTTGTGTTCGGGTTGTTGCCACACACGGGCAACGAAGTTGGTGGGTGCTTGTACAAACCGGGAGAAGACAACACACCTTCCAAGACCGGCCCGCTTGTCTATCTCAATGCCGAGGGCCGTCTTGCCGAGGCCGTGCTGGCGGTCTCAACCAGTGGTGGTCATGTTATCCAGGCAGTTCACCAAATCGGGCCACACGGCTATCGTGCGATCGTGCTAGACAGCGAAGGCAATAGAGTTGCGCTCCATGCGCCAGCCGCTTAGCTTGGTTTCAAAACCAGCGAGCCCGAGAAGGGCACTTTTGTGTCCGAGTTTCGCTTGATCGATTTGTCGCGTTCACAGATGTTGCCGGTGTAAAGCCAGCCAGATACCGGGGACGCTATGGAAGCCGCCTTTCTTCTCGCCCTCGAGGAGATCGCCACCGCCTCGAACAAATTTCTCGGCTCCCTTGAAACGACCGCTGCGCCGAAGGATCGCGCGGAGGAAGCCGCAAAGGCTCGAGCGCGTACTCTCCTGCGGTTTCCGGTATGAAGGCAAGGTCGCCCCATCATCGTTCGGGTTTCTGGCACTCCCTCGGCAAAGCGTTCTCCTTCCTGGATGTATTCATGATTGTTGCTTTGGTTGTCATAGCGGTTATCGTTAGCAGCCGCGTCCTGGTATATGTGATCGTCATCTGGCCGTTGTTGAATGAGGTCTTAGCTTGGCGCACCGGCGATCATCTATCGTCAGCCTCTGTCCTCAAGCGGACGTGCCAGACCCTGCGAGGTAAGTGAGGAAATAACCGGGGCGCCGCTTGGCCTATCGCATCTTCGCTGATCTGGTCCTCCTGCTTCACGTCACCTATGTGGCGTTCATCGTGGTTGGACTGGCACTCATCCTGATCGGTGCTTGTCGCGGTTGGACCTGGGTCCGATCGCCGTCTTTTCGCATTGCGCATTTGCTGGCGATTGCCTTTGTCGTCGTACAGGAATGGCTCGGCTTGACCTGTCCGCTCACCACGCTCGAAATGGGCCTACGCGCCAAGGCGGGGGACGCTTCGTATACCGGCGGCTTTATTGCGCATTGGCTCGATGCGTTGCTGTTCTACCGGGCGCCGCCTTTGGTATTCCTTGCCGCCTACACGGTATTTGGTTTGCTGGTCGTGGCGGCTTGGCTGGTGGTTCGGCCGCGCTTCGTCGCTGATCATGATGGTGCCAATGCGCCCTAACCCGTCGCACTAGAGGACATACCGACTCTGATTTTCGCAAGCAGGGCCATCGTATACTCGCCGTTCGTTTCCAGGGGAGCGAATCGACATCATGTCGTCGGAACACAGCGCTGTGCGCCGCATAGGCTGGCTGATATGCCTGCTACTGCTTGGACAAGGCACTGTAACTCATACGCGCGCCTCAATTTTCATCGCTATCGCTAGTGCGATCGCGCTTTTCGCGCTTGCATTCCTGGCTGCTCCGCGTTCCTGCGCGCGAGGATTGGAGTTCTATTTCTGGGGTGGGGTTGTCATTGTATTTTTTCCGCTCGCGTTGCCCTTCATTGGTCGCGTTGGCAGTTCATTTGCCGTTTGCATCGGAGGAAATCCATGAAGATCAGATTCCTTATTGCCTGCGCCCTGGCTTTGGCCGCTTGTACTCAGACCAAAGCAGGGGATTGCATCAAGAACCAGGATGGCAACGTGGTCTGCGGCGAAGGGCAATGCGCCGTGGACGGCGGCGCGCTACGGTTTTCACGGACTGTCTTTCCGTCACTGTTGCTCGCAGGCACCGGCTTCAAGGAACTCATTGTGAATCCGGTAAAATGGCGATGACGATGGGCGACAAGTGAAGGTGCCCGCCGACGTCGAGACGTTTTGGAATGACTTTGCCGTGTCGCAATTGGACGACCCAACGTCACGATTCTATGAGGCATTCCATTTCGATGACAACGAACCGAGCGCAAATGAACTTGGACAGCTGGTACTTGCCGGGAAAAAGCGCGCCACGGCGGGACTTGTGTGGTCGTTCGAGAATGCATCCGCTCCCCTGCCCAAAGTCGGTGACCTGAGCGTGGTTACCAACTGGAGCAAGGAACCTCTCTGTGTCATCGAGACGCAACGCGTGGACATCGTTCCGTTCAATGAGGTTTCCGCAGAGTTTGCCGCCACAGAGGGAGAGGGCGACGGTTCGCTAGCGTATTGGCGGCTGGCGCATACGGCGTACTTCGAGAGGGAGTGCCAGCGCATCGGACGAGTCTTCGATCCGAAGATGCCGGTTGTTTGCGAGCGTTTCGCCGTCGTCTATCGTGGTGCCGATGGACGTGTCGCCTAAACCGTCGCTCATCGCGAAGCCTTCGGCGGTTGTGACAATCTTCCTGGCTCTGATGGTTCGCACCTGCCAGGGCCGAGGCACAAGCAGCGGGCATCGAATTAGCATCTTCCAGGCTGTCGAAAACGGCGATACCGGCGGATACTCCGTCCATGGCTAATATTCTCTTCGGTGTCTTCGCCATCGTGTTGTGTCTCATCAACGCCGCCGTGTGGACATTTGTATCCAACATGCCGCTCGTGGGTATCGGATGGGTCTTGGCAGCGGCTGCTTGCGTATGGCTGCAGAAATGGTCGCGCGGCTACTAGCACCCGTTTCGGCGGAGGCGCGCGTGTTCATGCGTATTTCCCTCAGGACAGCATCGAGTGTCGCTGCGCCGGGGAGACGCGACGTGAGGGTCGCATCACCGCATAATGGCTCTCACCCGCACAATCCTGAGCTACATGATCCCAAGCGCAATTTCATCATCTCGCAGGGCCCGCAGGAGACCCGGGTGCTGATCAAAGGCAAGTGTCATTGCGAAAACATGGCCTTCGCACTGGACTGGGAAGGCGACCCGCCCGAGATTCCGGCGCGGGCTTGTGATTGTTCATTTTGCATCGCGCACGGCGGAGTCTGGGCCTCGAATCCGCGGTCTACCTTGGTGGTAACCATTCGCGACCCCGCGCTCGTGTCAAAGTATGCCTTCGGAACCCGGACTGCCACGTTTCATGTCTGTTCCCGCTGCGGTACCGTGCCACTGGTCACCAGCGAGATCGCCAATCACGTCTATGCGGTCGTCAACGTCAACGCATTGGTGAATGTCGAAGAATCCTGGTTGCGTAGGGCCGCCTCCCAATTTGACGGCGAGAGCATTGAATCGC
Organism: Betaproteobacteria bacterium; assembly: GCA_039932755.1. GTDB lineage: Bacteria > Pseudomonadota > Gammaproteobacteria > Burkholderiales > Casimicrobiaceae > VBCG01. The sequence goes on along the minus strand of JBDTPJ010000011.1, from coordinate 28,577 downwards.
GTCTCGCGCGCAGGCAGCGCAACTGGATCGCAAGCGTCCGATTCGCATGCGCCTGATCCAACATGGCTCCCATCCAAGCGTGCCCGCTCCCCGAAGACGCGCTCCTGTGCAAGTACCTGCGCAGAGGTGCCTACGCGGACTGTTTCGTCACCGAAATCGCCAGGCACGTTTCCCACGCCGAGTTTGTCGAGGCCTTCTACACCACTGCCCTATTCAAGGCCGAGAGACTCGTGCTCACAACATTCGTCTCCAGACCTTCAACGGATCTGCAAGCCCGGGAACTGGCCACCGGAAAAGCCGACTCGTTCGCCGCCTGGACAGTTGAGGCTCGAGGTCCGGATCAGTTGCTCCTGTGCGACTTCCAGGGTCGTACGCGATCGTGGCTCCTGTGTGTGCCGGTGCAAACCAACGCTTCGGCAAGCACACGCTTGTACTTTGGCTCTGCCGTTGTGCCAAAGACGCACGCTCGTTCCGGTGAAGTAAGGATCGGCGTGGTCTTCAGCGCGCTGCTCGGTTTTCACAAGCACTACTCTCGGGCACTCCTGCGCGCAGCTGCGTCCCGGCTCGAGCGTTCCCCTTCTGTCAAGCCGTAGGCAACGATATTCAACATGGACTGTCTCTCAAGCGAACCAATCGATGAAGTAGTCGGTACCCGCCGCGAATACCGATGCGTACATGTCTTCGCTGCGCGGCCTGCACCGTGCGCCGCCTCACCAAGCAGGCAGTCGCGCTCAACAGAGTCCTGGGCGATCCGACGCGCATCACAGCGTAGTCGACGCATTGCATTGCGATGTCGGTTTTTGGATAGTTACTTCGGTATGGATACGCCACCAGCCCAGCGACGACCCGTTTTTTCACCGGGATGCCAACTTCAGCGACCCCGGCGGTCACACCTGGGAGATCGCAATGTAGCGAGCTGGATGCCCCGCCCACGACGCATTGCCCCTCTCCAGCTCCACACGGCCACCCTAAAATGCCCGCACCCCTTCAATCCGACCAAAGCGACTTCGACTTCTTCATTGGCGCCTGGCACGTCGAGCATCGCCGCCTCAAGGACCGCCTGGTCGGCTGCACCGAATGGCTAGCCTTCAAGGGCACGACCGTCGCACAAAAAGTTCTGGGGGGCATGGGAAACATGGACGACAATACCCTCGACCTTCCGGACGGCCCGTATCACGCTGTAACCCTGCGGACTTTCAACAGGGAGAAAAAGCAGTGGGCAATCTGGTGGCTCGATGGCCGCAACCCATGGCAACTGGATACGCCGGTGGTGGGGCAATTCTCGAACGGCGTGGGCAGTTTTTACGCGGACGACACGTTGCATGGCGCGCCCATACGCGTCAGGTTCCTGTGGACCTTGCCCCAACCCGGGAAGCCGCGTTGGGAACAGGCATTCTCAGTTGACACAGGCAAAAACTGGGAAACGAATTGGACAATGGACTTCACGCCTCGCGTGAAACAATCGTAAAAGGATCCACCTCATGACCAGCCAGGGCTTTGTTGCCTCACACGCAAAGGACGCCGAGTTCGAGCGCGGCCTGCGTTCGTTCTATGAATATCGCGACCTCGGGATCAAGAAGGCAACGGAAGGGCGCGTCGACGCCCACGTGATCCGCGCCGCTGCGGGCAAGGAATTCTCCGGCCAGCCTCACTTCCACCGAACCTCGTTTCAGCTTGTCTACATCCTCAAGGGTTGGATCGAGTTCGAGTACGAGGGTCAAGGTATCGTACGCCTCGAGGCCGGGTCGTGTGTCCACCAGCCACCGGAAATCCGCCACCGGGAGTTAGGACACAGCCCTGATATTGAAATGCTTGAGGTTGTACTGCCGGCCGGTTTTGCCACTGAAGAAACGTCCGCTGCTAATTTCTAGCGTTGCATGACCGCGTCTACCCGACCGATGGGAGTGAATGATTGAGCGCGACCCAAAAGGAGTCCGGGCTGATTCGATTCGGGAGAATCGCGCCAACCATTTCGGTCAGCGACCTCGGTCGATCGCAGCGCTTCTACTGTGATGTACTCGCGTTCGCCAAGGTATTCGAGAATGGCAATCCGGTCAGCTTCATGATTCTGGAACGCGATGCGGCCGAACTGCACCTTTCCTTGGACAGCGCCCATAAGGCAACGCAGCAAAATGTTGCCCACCTCATGGTGAGCGATGCGCAGTCACTCTACGAACATCTAGTCGCGAGTGGCATTCAAATCGTCGGCGCGATTCGCAATGCGGACTATGGAATGCGTACGTTTGTGATGGCGGATCCCGATGGAAACCGCATCGACGTGGGCCAGGACCTGTAGGTCAATCCGGACACCTTCGATGCGCCTCTTGGTCAGTGCGGCATGCTCCGGAGCTTGATACCATAGGCGCAAGTATTCCCAGGATCGGAAGGGACAACCCATGGCAGTAGAGCGCATCTATGTACGGCAATCGCCGGGAGACCCGCAGACCGAACGCGGTTTGGTGCAGGCCGTGGCCGGTTCGGGCATCGTGGGAGACAGGTACTTTGGTTGCGATGACGAGCCAGGCCAGAACATCACCCTGGTCGAGGCCGAGGAAATTGAATCCTTCGCTGCCGAGAATCGGCGTCCGGTCGACTTTTCAATCACCGGCCGAAATATCGTCACCCGAGGCGTCCGCCTGAATGAGTTCGTTGGGCGCGAATTCATGGTTGGCGAAATCAGGCTTCGCGGAGTCGAGCTCTGCGAACCTTGCTCGACCCTTGGAACGGCGCAAGCGTCTCCGGAACTATCCGCGGCAAATGTCGTGAAGCGCTTCCTGCACCGGGCTGGCCTGCGCGCGGACGTATTGTCGACCGGCACTATCGCCCGTGGCGCAAGGATCACCAATGTCGCCTGATCCGGCCCGCAGGTCGCCGTGCGCGATGCGCTACGGCAGCCCAAGACGCGTGCTCGAGCAGAACTAAACGGCCGGGCCGCACAATGTCCCAGAAAGAAGGCAATCTCGAGTTTGCCTTCCGGATAGCCAGGAACGGTGATGTCAGCATCCTTCGCCATGCCCAGGTGGTCACGACCTTACGCGCATCCAAAGCGCGCGATTTTCTCGCTGAAGTCGACGCCGTGCCCTTTGCGGAGCAGCAACAGGTCATGGCGCGCCTCACCGGCAACTACAAACGAGGCAACGAGCGCCGCGCGGCGGAGCATCCTCGCAATCGTGTACCGCGCGATGGGTGATCGGCTCGACGACGATCAAGGTCCAGCCGATTGTGTGCCCGGCTGACCGTGGAGGGCCCGCTAGCCAGCGCCAATTCGATGGCACCAACCGGGTCATGAGGCCAATTTGCTTACGGGAGCATTTGCATAGATGGCAATGACAGTCAGTTCGATCTACCGCTATCCGGTCAAGGGTCTCAGTGCCGAGCCTTTGACCAAGGTGACGCTGACGGCCGGCGAATGCCTGCCGCATGACCGGCGTTTCGCAATTGCGCACGCGTCCACGCAGGTGAATCCCAAGCAACCGGAGTGGTTGCCGAAGACGCACTTCTTCATGCTGATGCGCGACGAGAAGATGGCGCAACTGCAAACTCGCTTTGATGAACATACGGGATTCTTTACCATCGAGCGTGCTGGCGAGCTGCTGTTCAATTCCCGCATCACCGACGCCGTCGGGCGGAAGTCCTTTGAGGCCTTTTTCATCACGTTCCTGATGGGCCATCCCGGGGGGCCACCGAAACTCGTGGAAGTTCCGGGGCACACCTTCGCGGACGCACAGCAGAAACCCGATTCGACGACGTACAAGTATGTGTCTCTGGTGAACCTGTCGAGCGTCAGGGCGCTGGAGCAGGTCGCAATGGCACCGGTTGACCCCGTTCGTTTTCGCGCCAACATCTACTTTGAGGGTGTGGCCGCATGGGACGAACTCAATTGGATGGGCAATGACCTGAGACTTGGCGGGGCGCGACTGCGCGTCGTCGCGCCCATCACGCGTTGTCCCGCCACCGCAGTGAATCCTGCGACCGCCGAGCGCGACCTGGACGTTCCCGCCATCCTGGTTGCGAATTTTGCGCACCGGTACATGGGCGTTTATGCGCAGGTTGAGGAAAACGGAATGGTCGAGCCAAATGATCGGCTGATGCGAATTTAACGCTTGGCCGTGAACACTTGAGACCATTCTGAAGCAGTCCCCGATATGAGGCTCAACCAGGTCACGCTCCCGGCCATTGACATCGCGCTGGATGAAACGGTCAAGCGCCTTCAGGCTAGGGGGCTGTCCTTTCGCCAAGAGCCCCGCGACGAGCGCTGGCTGTGGCGCGAGGCGCGCATCGAGGATCCCGCCGGAAATGTCATCTGCCTCTACTGGGCGGGCGACAACCGTCTGAATCCACCCTGGCGCGTCGGCGCCTGATGTTTGGCACCAGAAACGGTCGTCCTGCCATGCCCTTGATGCAGTCCGTTCGGCGGACCAGGTAATGCAAACCTTGGGCGAAGAAATCGCGCGAAAATTGCGCGAGTCGGCCGAGACCGGCGAGTTGAGCCAGGCCAAAGGCTACGGCAAGCCGCTTCCCCCGGACCCGGGTTGGGAGTCGACCCCCGACGCGCTGCGCATGCCCATTACAATGCGGGATGATGCGTCGGTTGGCCACTTTAGGACCCACCACAGGAGAGCGAAATGCCCAAGGGATACTGGATTGTTCGCGTCGATATTATCGATCTGGAGAAATACAAGACCTACATTGCGGCCAATGCCATGCCGCTCAACAAGTTTGGCGCGCGCTTTATTGTGCGCGGCGGCAGCTTCGAGAATCCGGAGGGAAGCTGTCGCTCACGCAACGCGGTCATCGAATTCCCGAGCTATCAGGCAGCCATCGATTGCTGGCACTCGCCGGAATACCAGGAGGCGATCAAGTTGCGAGCACTCGTATCGACCGCCGATCTCGTGATCATCGAGGGATACGACGGACCGCAGCCCTAGTTGGTAATTCACCGACAACTCGATCAACTACCATGCCTTCCACCGCGACTCTCGAGAGCTTCATAGCGCGCGTCGAACAGAACTTTCACGTCGAGGCCATCGAAGAGTTCTATACCGACAATGCGTCAATGCAGGAAAACCAGTCTGCGCCGCGCGTGGGACGTACCACACTCGTCGCCCATGAGCGGCGGGCGCTGGCACGCGCCGAGTCCGTCCGGTCCACCTGCGTGCGTCCAGTACTCGTGCATGGCAACCACGTAGTCATCCGGTGGGTTTTCGAATTTACCTACCGCGACGGGAGTTCCCTGCGGATAGAGGAGCTTGCGTATCAGCGCTGGGACGGCGAGCGCATCGCCGAGGAGCAGTTTTACTACGACCCCAAACAGTTCGTTCCGACACCCGGAGCAGGTCCGTCGTAAAGGTCGGCCGGGAGCCTGGCCATCGCGTACCGTCAGGCGTCATGCCACAGCGCAAAGCGTCCCCGCCTTTTATCCCTTCGTCGCAGCGTAAAGGCGCCGGCCGAAGGGTCGTGTTATTCCTTGGTGACCGTGGCCATGATCGCGCCACACGGGTTAGGAGGGCCGAATGAAGCTGCTGATCCTGTTTCTGGTCTGGCTTGTCCTTCTGGTTCTGTGCTGGCCACTGGCGCTGCTGGCCATGGTGCTTGCGCCCTTGGTGTGCCTCCTGGCGCTTCCGTTCCTCTTGGTGGGGCTGGTCATCGTCGCGCTGTTTGCGTTGCTGAAGGCGCTGTTGTTCCTGCCCGCCCGCATCCTTGGCCACCGGGCCTAGATTCCCGACCACGCGGTGACCGGCAAGATCATCCTCGTCAACGGCCCGTCGAGCTCGGGCAAGTCGACGCTATGCGCTGGCCTCCAGGATGCGCTTGGCGAACCCTTCTGGCATTACTCGATCGATCACCTTCGCCATGGCGATGTGTTGCCACGGCAGCGGATCGAGCGCGGTGATTTTGCCTGGCCCGACATGCGGGAGGCCTTCTTCGAAGGCTTTCACCGTTGCCTCCCGGCGTTGGCCGGGGCCGGCAACAACCTGGTGGTCGAGCACATCGTTGAAACCCGGACGTGGATGACCCGCCTTATCCACCTGCTGGAGCCTTTCGATGTGTTTTTTGTCGGCCTCAACTGTCCGTTGCCGGAACTCGAAAGTCGCGAATTGCGGCGGGGAGATCGCCGAATAGGGGAAGCGCGCGAGGACCTCACCTTCGTGCACACGCTCGTGCGCGAATTCGGCACGTATGACCTCGAAATCGAGGCGACACGTCCACTTGCCGAAAGCGTCGACGTCGTGCTCCACGCATGGCAGCGGCGATCCCGTTCCGGCGCCTTGGCGCGGATGCGGGCAGCCTTGCCCCAAACCAGTCAGAATGCGCGCTGACCTTGTTCAAGGTCCGTGCCTGCTTGCGGCTTGCCGCACTACCCAACGCCAACGCGGCTTGCACCGTTTATCATGCTGTTCATCATGGCCAAGCAAACCACCCGGCAGAATGGGCCTGCACCCATCGCTGAACCGCAGGAAACCCTTAACGGTGTCTACTGCTACAGGCCAAACGGCAAATATTCCTTGGTCGAAGCGGTGGATCTGGTGTCCGCCGCCATTGCTTGTTGTCGCCTGCGGCGCGCGAACAAACTCCTGGTCGACGCGACCGGAATCGAGGACCTGCCCATCCCGACGCTGGTCGACCGCTTCCTTATGGTCGAAGACTGGGCGCTGGCCGCCAAGGGAATGGTGGTCATGGCCATGGTTATCCCGGACCGTTACATCCATCCGCAAAAATTTGGCGTGAAGGTTGCGGCACAGCTGGGGTTGACCTGCGATGTGTACACATCCGAAGAGGCGGCGCGGCAATGGCTGCTGGAATACGCGCCCAAATGAAAATCGCGGAGATGCCCGATGGCCTCCCGGTCCGCCAGACCACAGGCGCAGGTATGGAATGACCCGATGCGGCATTGCGGCGGTTGCCGGGTAATCGGCGCCATCGGGAGCGACCTCGCCTGAATCGCCGTTGCCGTGATTGCCCCGTTTGCGGTGCATAATTCGCCCCTCGCATCGCTGCATTAGGAAGCAATGAGCGCCACACTGGTACTTGCAATCTGGATTGCTTCAGCCACGACCTATCAGGCCGCGCTGCCCTTTGGGGGGCACTATCAGATCAGGGAATTCCCTAACTCGGACACGGGGATCGAAAAGTTCATTTCCTGGATCGACACACCGGGCCACGATCAGATCGACCTCATCTGCGTCGCCATTGCCGGCGGCGAGAAGTCGAAAGCGGCGGAGTTCTGGCGCGAGGCGGAAGCCCAGCGAATCGTCTTCCTGAACCCGCTGCAAATCGAAGTCATGCTGAAGGATCCGATGGTCCCCAAGGTCACGGCATTGACCATTGCCGAGACCTGCGCCGAAATGTATCCCCTCCCCCCCGCATCCTGACTTGGGGTCAATCGTCCGATGCACGACATGCTCGTCAATCTCTACGGGCTTCCGGCTCTGCAGGAAGCGACGGATGCGGCGGCGAAACATGGTGTGACCATTCGCCGGGCCCTGGCCCCTGAGAAAGACCTGTTGGTGGCGTGGGTGCAGGCGAACTTTCCGGTGGTCGCGGCCGAAGTCGGGATTGCGTGTTGCCGCCTGCCGGTTTCGTGTTTCATAGCGCTTCGCGGGCAGCAAATACTGGGCTTCGCCTGCTACGACACCGCGGCCCGCAATTTCTTCGGGCCCGAGGCCGTCCTCGCGGCGGAACGCGGACGCGGTCTGGGCCGCGCCCTCCTCCTGGCCGTGCTGCACGCGCAACGTGAGCAGGGCTACGCTTACGCCATCATTGGCGGCGTCGGCCCCGCGGAGTTCTACGCGCGAAGTGTCGGCGCCATTGCGATCGCAGGATCAAGTCCGGGCATCTATGCGGGCATGCTGCGACCGCCTGCGACCACGGAAGATTGACGATGAGCTGGATCTATCTTGTCCTGGCGGGATTGCTTGAAATCGGCTGGCCGATCGGGCTCAAGGTTGCGCAAGGCACGGAACAGCGATGGTTCGGCATCGCGGGCGTGCTACTAATCATCGGCGGTGTAATTACGCTGAGACTGCGGCATTGAACGAGGCACCATTGCCACGCAAGCCCCTGGCGACGCATATCAGGCGATTGCAATGGTCGCTGACCGTACCGCCGATACCTCGGTCATGGATCGCTTTTCTGTATCGCCACCCGAAGCTGACCTTCCTGCTGATGGGCGTATTTTTCCTATTGTTCGGCTTCACCTCGGTCAACCTGTTCGTCGTGCTGAAGGCCAACATCGACCTGTTCATCGAGTATGGCGCAATGGTGATCGAGGACGGCGCCTTGCGGCAACTGGTCGAGATCATCGGCAATTCCTATTTGAGCATCGTGTTCTATGTATGTTTCAAGGTTTGCGAGCGGGTCCTGATTGAGCGTCTGGCCGGCAAGCCCTTGCGGGCCGTCACGGGCACGCAGGCGGCCCAAGCCAGACTTCCGGCCCCGCAGGGCAAGGATGACGTCTAACGCGTTCGGGGCGCCCGGAGGGGCCTTGGGCTGGCGCCGCTTGAGATGGCATACTCTCCCTGCCGTCGACTAAACCCTCAAACAAAGGACAGCCAATTGGCCAAACCCAACTACGAGTTCGCGAAGCGCCAGAGAGACCTCGCCAAGAAACAAAAGAAAGAGGAAAAAAAACTGCGCAAGGCACACGTGAACGAAGTCCCGGCCACCGAGGAAACGCCGCCGGTGCCGGCTGAGGAAAAGTCCGCCGAATAGGCGCCTTTATCCGGATGGAGCTGGCGTTGCGTGTTGCGCGGACGCGCGACATTCCTGCGCTTGCCACGCTCATTCCCGTGTCCGTGCGGGCACTGCAGGCCGCGTATTACACCTCTGCGCAAATAAATGCCGCGATCGGTCCGGTATTCGGCGTCGACCGGGAATTGTTTCGCGACGGCACCTATTTCGTGGTCGAACACGGCAACACCCTGGTCGGTGGCGGCGGGTGGAGCATGCGGAAGTCGCTCTTTGGCAGCGACGAAGGCCGCACCCCAAGCGAGAGCGCATTGCTCGACCCTGCGCAGGATGCCGCCCGAATCCGCGCATTCTTCGTGCACCCGGACTGGGCCCGACGCGGCATCGGCACGCGCATCATCTTCGCTTGCGAATACGCGATCGCCCGGGCGGGCTTCCAATCGATCGAGCTGGTTGCAACCCTTGCCGGCGAACCGCTGTACGCGGCGTTCGACTATGCGGCCGTCGAGCGCTACGACATTCCCTTGACCGGGAGCCTTACGCTGCCCGTCGTGCGCATGGTCAAGGAGCTGTCGTCGCCCCGGTAGATCGCTGCTCAGGGTTTCAGGTTAGCGCATTCGTCGGACACGTCGGCGACGCGGATCCACTCGGAATGGGCCCATCGGTAAAGGACGCTCATCGCAAGGGCTCTGGCTTTAAGTGTCGACTGCGCCCATGATGCCGGTCTTCCCGGAGTGTTTTCGCCTCTTGCGGATTTCTCCAAACGATTTTTCTCAGGAGCGTATTCCATGGTCCTCTGCCCTGTTGCCCTTGCCGTCGGCTGCAAGAAGTGTCCCATCTTCAAGATGTGCCCCGTGAAGTCCGTGATCGGCGACTACAAGCCTGAAGCAAAGGACACTAAACCCGCGGCCAAGCCGGCACGGAAGGCCTCGGCAAAGAAAAAATCCGCGACGAGGAAGTCCTCGAGGAAATAGGCTTGGCGGCGCGCATTGCGCGCGCAAATTCCCGACTGCTAAACTCCCGCCCAAAATATCGCGACGGCGGGAGGCATTCCCCGATACGGCGCGACCGAGCCATTGCCCTAGGGGGATCGTCATGACATACGCCGCGATAACTGGCTGGGGCAAATGCATGCCGCCCGCCGTGCTGTCCAACGCAGACCTCGCAACCTTCGTCGATACCACCGACGAGTGGATCATGCAGCGTACCGGCATTCACGAACGGCGCGTGTCCCATGTCAACGGACTCGAACTGTCTTTCGTCGCCGCCTCGCGCGCGTTGGCCTGCGCCGGCCTTGCGAGCACCGACGTCGACCTCATCGTCTACGGAAGTTGCTCCAACGACGAGCAAATTCCGAATTCCGCGTCCGGACTCTCGCTCAAGCTCGGCGCGGGCAATGCGGCCGCGATGGATATCAACACTGCGTGCACGAGCTTCCTCTACGGCCTATCCACCGCAACCGCCATGGTCCGCACCGGCGTCGTCAAGACGGCGGTGGTGGTTGGCGTCGAGGTGATCAGCCCGTTCCTCGACTGGCGCAATCGCAATGTCGCCGTGCTGTTCGGCGATGGGGCGGCGGCCGTCGTGTTGCAGGCCAGTAACGAGCCGGTGGGTGTGCTCTCCGAAAAGCTCAGCTGCTACGCGGAGGCGCGTGACATCCTGCGCGTGCGCGGTGCCGGCTTCAGGTACGCGATGAAGGGCGAGGTGACCTTCGGCGACACCATCTGGGATTTCGACGGCCAGGAAATATTCAAGCGCGCGGTCGCCGGAATGTGCGAGGCATCGGCCGCAGCGCTGGGCAAGTGCGGCAAGACCGCCGCGGATATCGACGTGGTGATTCCGCACCAGGCCAACCTGCGCATCATCGAGTACGTGGCCAAGCGCACCGGCGTGCCGATGGAACGGGTGTTCGTCACCGTGCAGAAATACGGCAACATGTCGGCTGCCACCGTGCCGGTCGCGCTGGTCGAAGCGCTCGAGGAAGGCCGTGTCGCGCCGGGCAACCTGTTGCTCACACCCGCGTTCGGTGGCGGCCTGACCTACTGCTCGCACGTGATCCGCTGGGGCGACCGGGTGACGCCGCTCTCGCAATCGGACGTCGACCTGCCGCCCTGCACGCGCACGGCGCTCGATATGGCGCGCGAGCATATGAGTTATCGCGACCCGCATGGGCGCTCGGCGAAAGGGCTGGGCTGGGTTGCTGAGGCGGTCTGATCCGCGCTGCGCGGAAAAGGGCTAGGTAGTGATGAGCTTTCGGTGCGCCTGCACGCTCATCAGGATGCCCAGTCCGATGAACAGGGAGACCAGTGCGGTGCCACCATACGAAACGAGCGGCAGAGGTACGCCCACGACCGGCAGGAGGCCGCTCACCATGCCCATGTTCACGAACGCATAGGTGAAGAACATCAGCGTGACGGCGCCCGCCATCAGGCGCGCAAACAGCGTGGACGCGTTGGCGGTGATCACAAGCGCGCGGCCGATCAGCAAGAGGTAGAGCACGAGCAGCAATCCATTCCCGATCAGGCCGAATTCCTCGCCGAACACCGCGAAGATGAAATCGGTGTGCCGCTCCGGCAGGAAATCGAGGTGCGTTTGCGTTCCATTCAGCCACCCTTTTCCGATGACCCCACCGGAGCCGATGGCGATCGACGCCTGCGTTGAATGGTAGCCGGTGCCGAGCGGATCGCGCGTCGGATCGATGAACGTGAGGATGCGTTCGCGCTGGTAGTCATGCAAATGCGCCCAGACGTAGGGACCGGTCGCCGCGGCGAGTCCCGCGAGTCCGACGATGACTTTCCAGGACAATCCGGCCAGGTACAGGACGTAGCAGCCCGAGGCGCCGATCAGAAGTGCCGTGCCCAGGTCCGGCTGCCGCTTGATGAGGTAGACCGGGATCACGATCAGAACGGCCGCGACCGCGAAGTCCTTCCAGTTGATGCGGCCTTCGAATTTCTGGAAATACCAGGCGAGCATCAATGGCAGCGCGATCTTCATGAGTTCGGAAGGCTGGATGCGTGCGAAGCCCAGATTCAACCAACGCCGCGAGCCGTTGACCACGACGCCGAAGAACGCGACGCCCACGAGGAGCAGGATGCCCAGCACATAGAGCGGGACCGCGGCACGCGCGATCGTTTGCGGTGGAATGTTCGCGACCAGCCACATGAGCACAAGCGCGAATCCGAAGGAAAAGAGTTGCGTCGTCACCCGCGTGACGCTCTGGTCGGTCGCGGAAAAGAGAGTCACCAGTCCCACGCCGACCAATGCCAACGCGCAGCCGAACAAAAAATTGTCGATGCGGCGCGTGAGCGCTTCCCAGGTACGGAAAAGGAGCTCAGCCATCAGTCGCTCTCGTCTTCGGTTTCCTTGGTGCCAGGCAGATGCGCTGGCGCCGGCCCCGGCTCGGTCACACCGAGCAGGTAATAGTCGAATACCTTGCGCGCGATGGGCGCCGCGGCGTCGGCGCCGAAGCCGCCGTTTTCCACCAGTACCGCGACGGCGATCCTTGGCTTGTCCGCCGGCGCGTAGGCAACGAACCATGCGTGATCGCGCAGCCGCTCGTCGATCTTCGAGGCGCTGTATTTTTCGCCCTTGAGCGAATACACCTGCGCTGTGCCGGTCTTACCGCCGGAAACGTATTTGGCGCCGAGGAAGGCCTTGGCGCCGGTGCCTTCCTTGTTGACGCCGACCAGCGCATTCCGGATCACCGCGATGTCTTCCGCTTTGGCGGCAATGGTGTGGGACGGCTGGGGCGCAATCAGCCGTTCCTCGCCGGACTTCAAGTTGACGACGCTCTTCACCAGGTGCGGCACGAAGGCGACGCCGTTATTGGCGATGGTCGCGATCGCGAGCGCCTGCTGCATCGGCGTGAACGAGTTGTAGCCCTGGCCGATCCCCGCGGAAATCGAGTCACCCAGGTACCACTTCCGGTGCTCTTCCCGGTATTGCTTGTCGGCAAAGCGGCGGCGCTTCCAATCCCGCGACGGCAGCGTGCCGGTCAATTCACCCTCGATGTCCACCCCTGTCTCGTGGCCGAATCCCAACTGCGCCAGGAAGCGCGCTGTGTCGTCGATGTCGGTCTCGCCCGCGAGTGTGTAGTAGTAGGTGTCGCACGACACGACAATGGATTTGTACATGTCGACGGTGCCGTGTCCGCCCGGCTTGTCGTCGCGAAAGCGGTAGGAGCTGCCGGGCAGCTGGTAGAAGCCGGGGTCGAACGTGGACTGCTGCGGATTGCGCTTGCCGGACGTCAGCGCGGCGAGCGCCAGGTAGGGTTTGATCGTCGAGCCCGGCGGATAGGAACCGCGCAATGGTCGATTCAACATGGGCTTGTCTGGGGATTCATTGAGCGCTGCCCAGCTCACTGAATCGATGCCGTCGACAAAAAGATTGGGATCGAACCCGGGCTTGGAAATGAACGCCAGGATGTCGCCGGTGGTGGGATCGATGGCGACCATGGCCCCGCGCCGATCGCCGAATGCGGCTTCCGCGGCTTCCTGCAGCTTGATGTCGAGCGACAAGCGCAGGTTGTTGCCCGACGCGGGTGGCGTGCGCGAAAGTGTGCGCACTGCCCGACCCGCGGCGTCGACCTCGACTTCCTCCCACCCAGTGGTGCCGTGCAACTCGCGCTCGTACGACAGCTCGACACCGACCTTGCCCATGTAGTCGGAGCCCTTGTAGTTCGGTCCCGCTTCCCACTTTGCAATGCGTTCGACATCGTGTTCGTTGATGCGGCCGATGTAACCCACGACGTGCGATGCAATCTCACCATAGGGATATTGGCGGAATAGTCGCGCCTTGATTTCCACGCCTGGAAAACGGTAGCGATTGACCGCAAAGCGCGCGACCTCCTCGTCGGACAGGCGCGTGCGCAATGGCAGCGTCTCGAAATTCTTGGACTCCTCGAGCAACTTCTTGAAACGCCGGCGATCGCGCGGCTGCACGTCGACGATTTCCGCCAGCGCGTCGATAGTGGCCTCGAGGTTTGCGATTCGTGCGGGCGTCAGTTCGAGGGTGTAGGCCGAGTAACTCTGCGCAAGGACGATACCATTGCGATCTGTGATCACACCGCGGTTAGGCACGATGGGAACGATGGCGATACGATTCGATTCCGCCAGCGTGCTGTAATGCTCGTGCTGGAACATCTGCAGGTAGACGAAGCGGGCGAAGAGGCCGCAGAAGGCAAGCAGCACCAGCACGCCCGCCACCGCGAGACGGCGCTGGAACAGGAAGAGTTCGCGCTCGGGATTGCGCATTTCCGGCGAGCCGAATCGTCGGCCACCGCCGTATCCATTGCCACGCGAAGAGAACAATCGCCTGCGCATCATGTCAGGGCTCGCATCACAGGTCCGAAGGCGAACGCGCCGGACGCTGCGACCATTGCAGCAGGACCGACACCAGCGGCCACAGCAAGGCGCCGACGATTGGTGGCACGGCGTACGTCCAGCGCGGCAGCGGCGCGCCGCCGACGACGCGCACGAGAAGCACGAGCATGGCGCAGATCATGAGCAGCACCGCGACCTGCGGCGCCTGCTGCCACAACGGAAAGCGCAATACGCGGCGGCGGAAATATTCGGCGGCGTAGGCCAACACGGCGTAGGCAAGTGCGTGCTGCCCGAATAGCGTTGCATCACCGACGTCCATCACCAGTCCCAGCATCCAGGCGACGCCGACGCCGACGAAGCGCGGCTCCTGGATGCACCAATAGAGGATCACCAGTGCCAGGAAGTCCGGCTTGAGCGCGAGCACGACGCCCGACGCCGGCGCGACGTTGGCCAGAAATCCCAGCAGGAACGTGAGCGCGATCACCCATGGGTTCACCGGCCGCAGGATTTCCTCCGGCGCGGCCGGCGTGAACGCTGCAGGCTTGCCCAGGACCCTCATCCGCCACGCCTACCCTTGCCGCGCGGGCCTTTGCGGCCGGCATCCGTTGCGGCGGGTTCTTCCGGCCGGGGCGGAGTCGCCGCGCTTTGGCCAAGGACCAGCAGGTACTGGCTGCGATCCACACCGGCCAGCGGCTTGCCGGTAATGCGTGCGAACATCTGGCCCGTGTCGCGGTCGACGGAGTCCACCTGCGCCACCGCAAGCCCCGCCGGATACGTGCCGTCCATGCCTGAGGTGTAGAGCTTGTCGCCCACGCGGATATCGGCGGAGGGCGCCATGAAGCGCAACTCCGGTGCGCGACCCGCGCCCGCGCCAAAGAACACGCTGCGCACGCCGCTGCGTTCCACCTGCACCGGCACTGCGTTGTCCTTGTCCGTGATCAGCGTCACTTCCGCCATGTGGGGAAACACGCGCGTCACCTGGCCCACGACGCCAATCTCGTCGATGACCGCGGCGCCGGGCTTGATGCCGGACTCCGAGCCGCGATTAACGAACAATTTCTGCGTGAAAGGATCACGCCCGGTGTACAGGACTTCGACCGTCGTGGCGGCGCCGGAATACTGCGCGCCGACACCCATCAAGCCCTTGAGCCTCGCGTTTTCGTCCTGCAGGCGCGCAAAGCCCTGCGCCGCGGGCGCTCGCACGAGGAGGTCCTGCTTCAGCGCGGTGTTCTCTTCGCTCAGTGCGTGCTTGGACGCAAAGTAGCCGCCGATCCACGCAGCGGCTTCGCCCGGCATCTGCACCGCGCGCTGCAGCGGATAGAGCGCAACGGCGGCCACCGCCCGCAGGCCCTCGAGATAGCGAAAACGCGTGTCGGCGAACAGCAGCGCGAGCGAGAGGATGCCGAAGAACGCCAAGCGCGCGAGCGGAGAGGGTCCGCGGTGAAAGAACGGTGGCGGTTCGACGGAGACGTGGCGCATTGCGGGATCAGACCCGGTCTACGCGGGCACGGTAACCAGATTGGCTACGGCCTGTGCAAGCGATGGGTTCTAGTCCGAAGTAAAGATCGTGGAGAGCTTGTCCATGTTCTCGAGCGCCTTGCCGCAGCCGCGCACCACGCAGGTCAGCGGATCATCGGCCACGATCACGGGCAGGCCCGTCTCTTCCATCAACAGCCGGTCGACATCGCGCAGCAATGCGCCGCCGCCCGTCAGCACCATGCCGCGCTCGGCGATATCCGCACCCAATTCCGGCGGAGTGCGTTCCAGCGCGCTCTTGACCGCCGACACAATGCTGTTGAGGGGATCGGTGAGCGCTTCGAGGATTTCGTTGGACGAGACCGTGAAGCTGCGCGGAATGCCCTCGGCAAGGTTGCGGCCCTTGACTTCCATTTCCTTGACCTCGGAGCCCGGGAAGGCGGAGCCGATCGTCTTCTTGATCGTCTCGGCCGTGGTCTCGCCGATCAGCATGCCGTAGTTGCGGCGGATGTAGTTGACTATGGCTTCGTCGAACTTGTCGCCGCCCACACGCACGCTGCCCGCGTAGACCATGCCGCCCAGCGAGATGACGCCCACTTCCGTGGTTCCGCCGCCGATGTCGACCACCATCGAGCCGGTGGCATCCGAGATCGGCAGGTCGGCACCGATGGCCGCGGCCATCGGTTCCTCGATCAGGTAAACCTTGGACGCGCCGGCGCCCAGGGCGGACTCGCGAATCGCGCGGCGCTCGACCTGTGTGGATCCGCAGGGAACGCAGATGATGATGCGCGGAGACGGCGAGAAGAGGCGCGAATCGAGGACCTTCTTGATGAACTGCTTCAACATCTGCTCCGTCACCGTGAAGTCAGCGATGACGCCGTCCTTCATCGGACGGATGGCGGTGATGTTGCCCGGCGTGCGGCCCAGCATCTGCTTGGCCGCGAGACCCACTTCCTGGATCACCTTCTTGCCGTTGGGACCACCTTCCTGGCGGATGGCGACGACCGACGGCTCGTTCAGGACAATGCCCTTGCCACGCACGTAGATGAGCGTGTTGGCTGTGCCGAGGTCGATCGCTAAGTCGCTGCCGAAGTAACCTTTGAAAAAATCGAACATTTACGCGAAGCCTGTGGAACCGGCAGCGAGGCAATTGTCCCCGCGGATCGGAGAGGCCTGCGACTGCACCAAAGAATGTCGATTATGATAGCATCCCAAGCTTGTCTTCTGCACTGATTTGGCGAGGTTTTTTGGCAACTGAGTACGCAGCAAATGAGCACGCAACTGAGTTGGCAACGGAACAGCCAACTGAGCATGGCAACTGAGCGGCCATTCACCACATCGATCGCATACATGCGGCCGGTGCATGTCCCAGGCGCCGCCGAACCGTGGCAGCTTGACCCAATCTGACCACTTCCAATCCAATTCGTTCACCTCGCCCCGACATAGCCGCGACTCACATTGCCATGGCCCTGACCCTAGACGACGTTCACCGCATCGCCCATCTCGCGCGCATCGAGATCGACGAGGCCGCCGCACATGAAGTGCACGCCAAACTCGAAGCGATCTTTGCGATGATCAACGAGCTGCAAGCCGTCGACACGACGGGCATCCAGCCGATGTCGCATGCACAGGATGTCATGCTGTCGCTGCGCGAGGATGTGGTCACCGAAGCGGATCAGCGTGCCCTCTTCCAAAGCGACGCGCCGGCGGTCCAGGACGGTCTCTATCTGGTGCCGCGGGTAGTCGAATGAGCGACATCGTCACCGGTACGCTGGCGCATATTGCCGCAGCATTGCGCGCAAAGCAGGTGTCTAGCGTCGAGCTCACGCGCGCGGTGCTCGCCCGCGTCGAAGCCAGCCAAAGCGCACTTAATGCGTTCGTGACGGTCGATGCCGACGGCGCGCTGGCGCAAGCGCGCGCCGCCGACGCCGCACTGGCCAAGGGCGACGCTTCCACGCTCACGGGTGTGCCGATCGCGCATAAGGATGTGATCATGACGGCGGGCCTCAAGACCACCTGCGGCTCGCGCATGTTATCGAACTTCACCGCGCCTTACGACGCCTTCGTGGTCGCCGGCCTCAAGGATGCCGGAACGGTCCTCATCGGGAAGACGAACATGGATGAGTTCGCGATGGGCTCGTCGAACGAAACGTCGTTCTACGGGACCGTGAAAAATCCCTGGAACACTGAATACGTACCTGGCGGCAGTTCGGGCGGTTCCGCCGCTGCGGTGTCCGCGCGGCTGGTGCCGGGGGCGACCGGCACGGATACCGGTGGCTCGATCCGCCAGCCTGCATCGCTCTCGGGCATATGCGGCATGAAGCCCACCTACGGCGTGTGCTCACGCTACGGACTCGTCGCCTTCGCGTCGAGCCTCGACACGCCGGGAATGTTTGCCCGCACCGCGGAAGACTGCGGGCTCATGCTCAACGCCATGGCCGGCCATGACGCGCGCGATTCCACGTCGCTCGACCGTCCACGCGAGGACTACACGCGCGATCTTGCCAAGCCATTGACCGGCCTGCGCATCGGCCTGCCGTCAGAATATTTCGGCAGCGGGATCGATTCCGATGTTGCCTCTGCCATCGACACCGCGCTCGCCGAATTCCGCAAGCTGGGCGCGTCCACCGTCGACATCGCACTGCCCAACGTCAAACTCTCTGTGCCGGTCTATTACGTGATCGCGCCGGCGGAAGCGTCGTCGAACCTGTCGCGCTTCGACGGCGTGCGCTACGGACATCGCGCGGAGAAGTACACCGACCTCATGGACATGTACAAGAAGTCGCGGGCGGAAGGCTTCGGCGCCGAAGTGAGGCGGCGCATCCTCGTCGGAACGTACGTCCTGTCGCACGGCTATTACGACGCCTATTATTTGAAGGCGCAGCAGGTGCGGCGGTTAATCGCCGACGATTTCACGCGCGCGTACGAGAAATGCGACGTCATCATGGGCCCTACGGCGCCTTCGCCGGCCTTCAAGATCGGCGCCAAGACCGACGATCCGGTACAGATGTACCTGAACGACATCTTCACGATCGCCGGCAACCTGACCGGCGCGCCGGCGATGTCCATCCCCTGCGGCTTCGACCGGCGCGGCCTTCCGATTGGTTTGCAGATCCAGGGTAACTATTTCCGCGAAGCGAAAATCCTCAACATCGCGCACCAGTATCAGCTGGCGACCGACTGGCACCATCGCGCACCGCAGGGGGTTGTATGACTTGGGAGGTGGTGATCGGGCTGGAGACCCACGCGCAACTTTCCACAAATGCCAAAATTTTCTCCGGCGCATCCACGGCATTTGGAGCAGTGCCCAACACGCAAGCCTCGGCCGTGGACATTGCACTGCCCGGCGTGCTGCCGGTATTGAACAAGGGCGCTGTCGAGCGCGCAATTTGTTTCGGATTGGCGGTTGACGCCACGATCAACAAGCGCAGCGTATTCGCGCGCAAGAATTACTTCTATCCCGACCTGCCCAAGGGCTACCAGATTTCGCAATACGAGATTCCGGTGGTCGCCGGCGGCGGCGTGGATATCGTCTCTCCAACGCGCGGACCGATTCGAATTGCGCTGACGCGTGCGCACCTCGAGGAAGACGCCGGCAAGTCGTTGCATGAAGACTTTCAAGGAATGTCCGGCATCGATCTCAATCGCGCCGGGACGCCGTTGCTTGAGATCGTCACCGAGCCCGAGCTGCGCAGCTCCGATGAAGCCGTTCTCTATGCCAGGAAGCTGCATGACCTCGTGCAGTGGATCGGTGTCTGCGACGGCAACATGCAGGAGGGCAGCTTCCGTTGCGACGCCAACGTCTCGGTGCGCCCGGCGGGCACCACCACGCTCGGCACGCGCTGTGAGATCAAGAACCTGAACAGCTTCCGCTTCATGCAGGAGGCGATCGAATTTGAGATCCGTCGGCAGATCGACCTGATCGAGGATGGCGGCAGGGTCGTGCAGGAGACGCGCCTCTACGACCCGGACAAGCACGAAACGCGTTCGATGCGAAGCAAGGAAGACGCGCAGGATTACCGCTACTTTCCCGATCCCGACCTGCCGCCGCTGCTGATCGGTGACGATTGGATCTCGCGCGTGAAAGCCTCAATGCCCGAGCTGCCTGGGGCGATGAGGGAACGATTCGAGGAGCAGTACCTCCTGTATCCGGATGACTCCAGCGCGCTGACGGCCACCCGCGCGACCGCCGAGTACTTCACGCAGACGATGGATGCGCTCGCGAAAGTCCCGGGCGTTCCTTACGCATCGCAGGGCTTTGACGCGACGAATGGCAAGTCCGTGGCCAATTGGGTCATCAACGAAGTGGGCGCGCTGCTCAACAATCACCAACAGGAGATCGGCATCGCGCCGATTTCGCCTGCGCGGCTCGCGGAACTCATTGCACACACGGATCGATTCAAAGGCACCATCAGCCACAAGGCGGCCAAGGAAGTCCTTTCGGCCATGTGGGCAGGAGAACTCGGCGCAGATCCGGGCGCCATCATTGCTGCAAGAGGCCTGGCGCAAATCTCCGACGAAGGCGCTATCGAAAAGCTTGTCGACGACGCCATCGCCGCGAATCCCGCAATCGTCGCAGACATGAAAGCGGGCAAGGACAGGGCGTTCAATTCACTGGTGGGCAAGGTAATGGCCGCCTCCAAAGGCAAAGCAAACCCTTCGCAAGTCAACACTCTGCTCAAGCGAAAGCTGGGCTAACGCTAGGTCCCGATCGGCCCGACTGCTGCCGGTGGTGTCCAGGAAATAGTCGCGCCGCGGCGTGGGTCGCGCATGGATTCGTCGACGGCGCGCGGTCAGGCGGGACCGCGTCCCAGCACCAGCGCCGCAACAAAGACTCCGACCATCGCGAACACGATCGCGACTTTTGCGGCAGTGCCAACGAGGAGGCCAAGCCATGTGGCGAGGCCCACCTTTCCGGCACGGCGCAGGTCACGCTGCGCGATGTACTCGCCGATAGACGCGCCCACCAGCGGCATGAAGAGGAGACCCCAAAGGCCGGTGACGATGCCAGCGAAGGTCCCGAGCACCGCACCAAACAGCGCAAGTTTGCTGGCACCCACCCGCCTGGCCCCTGCCGCCGCGGCAATATAGTCCACCGCCCAGGCGATTGCGGTCATGACGCCGAACACCGCCAGCAGCCACACCGGCATGCGCGTGAAGTCGTCGATCCATGCGGCGAGCAGGATTCCGCAAAAGACCAGGATCGCGCCGGGCAACGTCGGCAACACGGTGCCCGCGATGCCGACCAGAATCAGCACGACAGCCAAGGTCCACAGCAACAGGGTCATGGTGGGAATTCGACTGAGAAAGCCGCTTGTGCCGCCGGCAATCGGCTACGCCATCAGCGCCTTGTACCTGATGCGTCGCGGCCGCGCGGCGTCCTCGCCGAGGCGCTTCCTCTTGTCCGCTTCGAATTCCTGGTAGTTACCCTCGAAGAACACGACCTTCGAATCGCCTTCGAACGCCAGGATGTGCGTTGCGATACGGTCCAGAAACCAGCGATCGTGGGAAATGACCAGCGCACTACCCGCAAATTCGAGCAACGCATCTTCCAGCGCGCGTAGCGTTTCCACGTCCAGGTCATTCGATGGTTCGTCGAGAAGCAGCACGTTGCCGCCGCGCAGCAGCGTGGCCGCGAGATGCAATCGCCCGCGCTCGCCGCCGGAGAGCTGCCCGACGATCTTGCCCTGGTCGCCGCCCTTGAAATTGAAGCGGCCAAGGTAGGCGCGGGAAGGCATTTCGAATTTGCCGACCGTGAGGATGTCTTGACCGCCCGAGATCGCCTCGAATACGGTCTTGTCGTTGGGTAACGACTCGCGCGTCTGGTCGACGATCGCGAGTTGCACCGTGGACCCGATGACGATTTCGCCCCCATCCGGCTGTTCCTTGCCGGCGATCATCCTGAACAGCGTGGACTTGCCCGCGCCGTTGGGGCCGATTACGCCGACGATCGCGCCCGGGGGCACCTGGAAATTCAAGTCATCGATCAGCAGGCGCTCGCCATAGCCTTTGCGCACGTTCTTGAATTCGATCACGCTGTTGCCCAGGCGCTCGGCTACGGGGATGAAAATTTCCTGCGTCTCGTTGCGCTTCTGGTGTTCGTGCGACGAAAGCTCCTCGAAGCGCTGGATGCGCGCCTTGCTCTTGGCCTGACGCGCCTTTGGATTGGAGCGCACCCATTCGAGTTCGGTCTGCATGGCCTTGATCCGCGCGCCTTCCTGCTTGGCCTCGGTCTTCAAGCGCTCTTCCTTCTGCGAAAGCCACGAACTGTAGTTGCCTTTCCACGGAATGCCGTAGCCGCGATCGAGCTCGAGGATCCACTCGGCCGCGTTGTCGAGAAAATACCGGTCGTGGGTGACGGCGATCACGGTCCCGGGAAATTTCTGCAGGAATTGCTCCAGCCAGTCCACGCTTTCCGCGTCCAGATGGTTGGTCGGCTCGTCCAGGAGCAGCATGTCCGGTTTCGATAGCAGCAGTCGGCATAGCGCGACGCGACGTTTTTCGCCACCGGACAAATTCTCGATCTTGGCGTCCCAGGCCGGAAGACGCAGCGCGTCCGCGGCGATTTCCATTTGCAGATCGGAGTCCGCACCCGCCGCACTGATGACCGCCTCGAACTTGGCCTGCTCGGCGGCCAGTGCGTCGAAATCCGCGTCGGGTTCGGCGTAGGCGGCGTAGATCTCCTCGAGCTTCTGCTTCGCCTCGAGGATGTCGCCCAAGCCTTGCTCCACCGTCTCGCGCACCGTGCGACCCGAATCGAGCAGTGGCTCCTGCGGCAGAAAGCCGATGCGCATGTTCGGCATCGGCACCGCTTCACCTTCGAATTCGAGATCCTCGCCCGCCATGATTCGTAGCAAGCTTGACTTGCCGGAGCCATTCAAGCCCAGCACACCGATCTTGGCACCGGGGAAAAAGGACAGTGAAATGTCCTTGAGGATGACTCGCTTGGGGGGAACGATCTTCCCGACACGGTTCATCGTATAGACGTATTGCGCCATAGTGGTTTCGTCGTCCTGGATTGAAGCGGGAGCGCGATTATCGCGCATTGCGCCGCGAACAATGCAAAGGGGCGGCTCGCTTCGAAGCGCCCCGCGATGCTCCACTGTCGGGAGCGCGCGGGCTACTTCTTGTTGATGGCCGGTACCACGGCCGCCGGAGCAGAAGCTGGCGCCGCGTTGGCGGTGGCCGGTGTCAGTGCTGCGAGCTCCTGCCAGCGTATCTTGTCGGCATCGTAACGGGCATTGACTACGGAGATTTCCTTGCGTTTGGCAGCAATCAACTCTGCCTGCTTCTCGAGCTCTTCATTGACGCTGTTTAGTTCGCGCTCCAGCGCCTGCGGCAGCGGCTTGTCCGCGAACGCAGCCGCGCGAGTCTGGACTTCCTGCTTGCGCTTGGCCAGCGTAGCCGTGTAGGCCTGCGCGGACTGCACCTGGCCGTCGATCGTGCCCAAAGCCCGCTTGCGCGCGAGGTCAATTTCGCTTTCGGTCGTATAGGTTTGCAGGAGCGCGCGGTCCTTGCGCTGGCTTTCCTCACGCGCCCGAGTCGCCTGGCGTATGCGTTCATCCTCCATTTCACGCGCGCGGCGCTGTTCCGGTGTCAGGGCAGGATCATTCTTCCTGACGGGGATGCCCTGCTTGTTGAGCTCTACGCTGCCCTTGTTGATCGCCTCCGGTGGCATCTTGTCGGTGTAGTGCACCACGCCCTGGTCATCGATCCACTTGTAGGTCGCCGCGCCTGCCACGGGAACAAGCAGGACCAGCGCGGCACACACGAGCATAGCCAGCGGGAATAGGCGTGGAACGTGCCGTGGAGCGGGCGCGGGTTGCGCCGGGAAGGAATCGCTGTTCAGTGGCATGCTATTTTGTGTGACGCTTCCGGGACACAAGATCCATGTCCGTCATTCCAGCTTGGATTAAACGGCGCCGTATTGCTGGCGGTAGCTCTTCACGGGGCCGGCGCGCACGGCCAAATCCGGCCGCGAATCGATGAAAACCAGCAGGTCATCCAGCGTGGCAATGGCCACGACCGGGATCCCGAACTCCTGTTCCAGCTCGGCGATCGCGGATTTTTCCCCGCGGCCGCGCTCCATCCGGTTAAACGCTATGAGGATGCCGACGGGGTTGGCCCCGTGCGCGCGGAGTAGTTCGATGGCCTCCCGCTTGGCCCCGCCATCGGTGATTACGTCATCAACGATGACCACCCGCCCCTTCAGCGGCGCGCCGACGATTACGCCACCTTCCCCGTGGTCCTTGGCTTCCTTGCGATTGAAACTGAACGGCAAATTGTGCCCTTTTTCGGCCAAGGCAATGCCCGTCGCGGCCGCGAGGGTTATTCCCTTGTAGGCCGGTCCGAACAGCTGATCGAAGGCAATCCCCGAGGTTAAGAGGGCTTCCGCGTAGTACGCCCCCAGCCGCCGCAGGCTGTCACCGTCGTTGAATAATCCCGCGTTGAAAAAATAGGGACTGTTGCGCCCCGCCTTGGTAACGAATTCACCAAAACGTAGCACGTCGCGTGCCAAGGCAAAGGCGAGAAATTCCTGCCGAAAGTCGGTCATGGCGTGTTGATTCAGATAGTTGCGCTCCAGTATAGCCTGCGGGTCACGACGCCCGAATGCGAATATTCCTCATGCAGTGATCACCTTCCATCATGTAAGTACCCGGAGGCGGTGTCCTGTAAACTCGCCGGCTTCCCCGATTTGCGTTCAGTCTCATGCGCGTCATCACTCTTAACGTCAATGGCATTCGTTCCGCTGACCGCTGCGGCTTGGGCCGCTGGCTCAGGCGCATCGAGCCATGGGATGTGGTGTGCCTGCAGGAGGTGCGCGCCGAGGAGGCCGACGTGCCGCGAACACTGCGCGCCCCTCGAAAATCCGCGGCGGCATTCCATCCCGCGCTACGCAAGGGCTACGCTGGTGTCGGCATGTATGCCAAGGTAATACCGCAGTTCGTAAAAGGCTTTGGCGCCAGGGAATTCGACGACGAAGGGCGCTATCTTCAGGCCGATTTTGAGGGCCTGGCCGTGATCAGCCTGTACCTTCCTTCAGGCTCCGCGGGACCGCACCGCCAGGAATCCAAATTCCGATTCCTGGAGGCGTTCCTGCCGCACTTGACCAAGCTGCGCAAGTCGCAACGGGAAATCATCCTGTGTGGCGACTGGAATATTGCCCACCAGCCGATCGACCTCAAGAACTGGCGCAGCAATCAGAAGAACTCCGGTTTCCTGCCCGAAGAGCGAGCGTGGCTCACGCACCTCTTCGACGGGTTGGGATTCGTCGACGTATTCCGCAAGGTCGACCCGCGCCCCGAGCAATACACATGGTGGTCCAATCGCGGTGATGCGTGGGCGAACAATGTCGGGTGGCGCATCGACTACCAGATCGCCACGCCCGGCATAGCCGCCAAGGCACACGCCGCTGCCATCTACAAGACCCGCCGGTTCTCCGACCACGCGCCCCTGATCATCGATTACGACTACGAATTGAGGTAGTCCGTGTTGCGCGTCACCAATCTCACGCTCGCACGCGGAGCCAAGCGACTGCTCGAAGGCGCTAACCTGACCATCCACACCGGGCACAAGGTCGGTTTGGTCGGCGCAAACGGCTGCGGCAAGTCCAGCCTGTTCGCGGCCATTCGCCGCGAGTTGCTTCCCGACGCGGGCTCCATCGCACTGCCTCCGTCGTGGACGATCGCGCACGTCGCGCAGGAGACGCCCGCGATTGCCGTGCCGGCCATCGACTACGTGCTCGATGGCGACCGCGAGCTGCGTGAGATCGAGGCTGCGCTGGCCGCCGCGGAGCGCGACCACACCCTCGATGGCGTTGCCTTGGCCGAACTGCACCACCGCTTCGACGACATCGGCGGCTACAGCGCGCGCTCGCGTGCCGCCACCCTGTTGGCCGGACTGGGCTTTCCCGAGTCGCGGCATACGGACGCCGTGCCGAGTTTTTCCGGCGGCTGGCGCATGCGCTTGAATCTCGCGCAGGCCCTGATGTGTCGCTCGGACTTGCTGCTGCTGGACGAGCCCACCAACCATCTCGATCTCGACGCCGTGCTGTGGCTCGAGGAATGGCTCTCGAAATATCCGGGTACGCTTTTGCTGATCACGCATGATCGCGATTTTCTGGACGGCGTGGTCAACCAGATCGTGCACGTCACGGCGCGCAAGCTCACCTCCTACACCGGCAACTACGCGCAATTCGAGCTCGCCCGAGCTCAGGTGCTGGCGCTGCAGCAAGCGTCCTACGTCAAGCAGCAGCGGCAGGTCGCCCACCTGCATTCATTCATCGACCGCTTCAAGGCCAAGGCCACCAAGGCCAAGCAGGCGCAGAGTCGGATAAAGGCACTGGAGCGGATGGAACTCATTGCCGCCGCCCACGTCGACAGTCCCTTCGAGTTCACGTTTCCGCCGGTTGCTTCTAACGCGCGACAGCTCGTGCTCCTTGAGCATGCGACGTTAGGCTACGAGGACAGGCCGCCGATTCTCGCCAATGTCGACTGGGGCATTCTGGCGGGCGATCGCATCGGCTTGCTGGGACCCAACGGCGCCGGCAAGTCGACGCTGCTGAAGGCCATTGCCGGCACGCTGGCGCCACGCACCGGTACACGCACGACGTCGCAACACCTGAAGCTCGGCTATTTCGCGCAACACCAGGTCGAGCAGTTGCGAGAAGAATATTCGGCGCTGTGGCATCTGCGCCAGATCGAACCTGCCGCGCGCGAGCAGGATCTTCGCGATTTTCTGGGCGGCTTTGATTTCCGCGGCGACATGGCCAGTTCCGACGTCGGTCGTTTTTCCGGTGGCGAAAAAGCACGCCTCACGCTTGCGCTGATCGTGCGGCAAAAGCCGAATCTCATGTTGCTTGACGAACCGACCAACCACCTGGACATCGAAATGCGCGAAGCGCTGACCGAAGCGCTGCAGGACTATGGCGGCGCGCTGGTAGTGGTTGCGCACGACCGCCACTTGTTGCGAGCGACGACCGACACGCTCTGGCTCGTCGCCGATGGCCGTATCACGCCCTTCGACGGGGACCTTGACGACTACCGGGACTGGGTCTTAAGCCAGCGCCGGCGCGAACGCAGCGACGAAGATGCGGTGTCCGCAGGGTCCTCGGTTGTATCGACGGTTGCGTCCACCGCTTCATCCTCGATTGCGTCGGCTTCCGCGCCTACTGATCGCAAGGCGCAGAAGCGCGAAGAGGCTGCTGCGCGTCAGCGCCTGGCCGATGCGCGCCGTCCGCTGATTGCGCGACAGAAGGCCGTCGAAAAGGAAATGGCCGGCTACAATCGGGAAAAGGAACAGCTCGACACCTGGCTCGTCGCGCCAGAGGCTTATGCCGAGGACGCCAAGGATGAACTGAAAGTCAACGTCGCGCGCCAGGGCGAAGTGGTGTGGCAACTGGCGCGGCTCGAGACCGAGTGGCTGGAACTTGCGCAGGCGCTTGAGCAAGGCGCTCCCTGATTCACCGCGATCCGGGACAGGATTTCAATCGATGGGACCGCTCACTGGTGTGAAGGTGCTGGAGTTCGAGGCCATCGGCCCGGCACC
This sequence comes from Betaproteobacteria bacterium, assembly GCA_039932755.1. Classification (GTDB taxonomy): domain Bacteria; phylum Pseudomonadota; class Gammaproteobacteria; order Burkholderiales; family Casimicrobiaceae; genus VBCG01. Next base: position 1,545 of record JBDTPJ010000011.1, on the reverse strand, counting down.
GTTCTGCGGCATGATGCTCGCGGACATGGGCGCCGACGTGTTGCTGGTGGATCGCGCAATGGACCCGGGGCTGGGACTCGAGCGCGCCCGCTGGTACGACGTCATGCTGCGTGGACGCCGCTCCGTCACGCTCGATCTCAAGTTGGCTACGGGCGCCGCCGCGGCGCGGGCATTGGCGGCGAAGGCCGATGTCGTGCTGGAAGGATTCCGGCCCGGCGTCATGGAGCGCCTGGGTCTTGGCCCCGCCGTGATGCTCGAAGACAACCCATCGCTCGTCTACGGTCGCATGACAGGCTGGGGCCAGGACGGCCCGCTCGCGCCACGCGCCGGACACGACATCAATTACGTTGCGAGGTCGGGCGTATTGCATGCGCTGGGCCGCGCCGGCACGGTTCCGTTGCCGCCGTTGAACCTTGTCGGCGACTTTGGCGGCGGCGGCATGTTGCTCGCGCTCGGCATTGCATGCGCACTCTTCGAAGCGCAGCGCTCCGGCCGCGGGCAGGTCGTGGACGCCGCGATGGTGGAAGGCGCGTCCTTGCTGGCGACGATGTTCTGGGGGCTGGCCGCCGGCAGCAAGTGGAACGACGTCCGCGGCGCGAACATTCTCGATGGCGGCGCTCCTTGGTACGACGTCTACGAAACCCAGGATCACCAGTTCGTCGCCATCGGCGCGATCGAGCCGAAGTTCTATGCCGAGCTGCTCGAGCGCATGGGCTTGGCGAATGAAGCACTGCCGGCGCAGCATGAGCGCGCGCGCTGGCCGGAACTGCGGCAGCGCTTCGCCCAGGTCTTTGCCACGAGAACCCGCGCCGACTGGTGCGCGCTGTGCGAAGGATCGGACGCGTGTCTCTCACCGGTGCTTTCGTTCGTAGAGGCCCGCGAGGATGCGCACAACATGGCGCGCCGCAGCCACGTCACGCTGGGCAACATCGTCCAGCCGGCGCCGGCTCCACGTTTCTCGCGCACACCGAGCGCCGCTCGCCACGCGCCGCCCGAACGCGGTGCGCAGGGCGCTGTCGCGCTGGCCGACTGGGGCTTTTCCCGCACCGAAATTGAACATCTGCGCGCGCAAGGCTTGGGCTTCGTACCTTAGCTGTTGCGGCGATGGCGCGACGAGGCGCGATGCAACTCCGCGAAGTACAGACAAGCCCCCCGTTAGTGCGGTAAAAACGGGGCTTCCCTCTCGCCTTCAATGACCATGACAACCGCGCCCAGGCAGTTCAAGTATTACGACCTCATCATGGCGGCGTTCGTCACCGTCTACATCTGCTCCAACTTGATCGGGCCGGCGAAGGCCGCGACGCTGTTCGGTTTCACGTTTGGCGCAGGTGTTCTGTTCTTTCCGATCTCCTATATTTTCGGCGACATCCTGACCGAAGTTTACGGATACGCTCGTGCGCGCAAGGTGGTCTGGGCCGGCTTCGGCGCGATGGCCTTTGCTTCATCCATGGCATGGGTGGTGGTGAGCCTGCCCCCGGCGAAGGACTGGCCGAACCAGGCGGTCTACGAAACGGTGTTCGGGCAGACGCCGCGCATCGTCATGGC
>JBDTPJ010000010.1:0-49063 GCA_039932755.1 Betaproteobacteria bacterium | reverse complement strand
AAGGACATCCCGGCCGAAAAATTCTGGTCGTTCACGGTTTACGACACGATGTCTCGGTCGATGCTCGACACGCCACAGCGCTATCCGCGCGCCGGCAGCCAAAGCTTCCCATCGCCGGCTGCGGAGCCAAACGCTGACGGGACGACGACGATCTATTTCGGGCCGCAGCAGCCGGACGGCGTGAAGCGTGGGAACTGGATCCAGACCATTCCCGGCAAGGGGTTCTTCCCCTGCCTCCGCCTCTACAGCCCGCTCGAGCCCTTCTTCGCCAAGACCTGGCGGCCGAGCGAGGTCGAGTTGGTGAAGTGATCACTTTTCGATTTTGAAAAACGTGGGCCAGTTCCTTCTGGGATTGGTTCACACACCAAACGCGACAGGTCGCAGGCCTTTGACATTTCCCGAATCATCAAGCGACACCAAAAATCATAGGAAGTCATGTTGAATAATTCAAATACCTTCAGCGCCGCGAGTAGGTTGCTGATCGCGCTGGTCTTGGTAGCCAATTTTGCGGCACCAGCGCATGCCGAATTGTCTTCCGAGGAACTCGCCAAGCTGGCGCAAAACCCGGTCGGCAATCTGATCAGCGTGCCGTTCCAGAACAACACCAACTTCAATGTCGGCCCGCAGAATGGCACGCAGAACATCCTGAACATCCAGCCGGTGATCCCGATTTCGGTGAACAGCGATTGGAACATCATCACTCGCACCATCATCCCGGTGGTGTCGATGCCGGCGTTCAGCCCCGGCGCCGAGCGCGAGAATGGACTGGGCGATATCCAGCTCACCGGCTTCCTGTCGCCGGCGGACCCGGGAAAGTGGATCTGGGGCGCCGGCGCGGTGGCCCAGTTGCCCACCAACACCGATGCGATGCTCGGCAACAAAAACTGGGGTCTTGGACCGACCGCGGTTCTGCTGCATATCGACAAGGAAAGTCCGTGGGTGTACGGCGCATTGGTCAACAACATCTGGTCGCTGACCAGCGATCAACGTGGCGGCAGCTACAACAACGGGCTGATTCAGCCGTTCCTGAATTACAACTTTCCAGAAGGGTTCTACCTGACCAGCGCGCCGATCGTTACCGTTAACTGGAAGGCTGAAGGAAGTCAAAGGTGGACGGTGCCGCTGGGTGGCGGCGTGGGCAAGATTTTTCACGTCGGCAAGCTGCCGGTGAACACGCAGCTGTCGGCCTACTACAACGTGGCGCACCCCGATGACGCCGCCAATTGGCAGTTGAGATTCCAGGTGCAGTTCATGTTCCCGAAATAGGGCGGCCCTGGCTGGTTTTCCTGAATCTTCAAGGCTCATGGAGCCACCGAGTAGCTTGTAAGAAACGACGATATGAAAGCGCTCCTGGCGTTGCTCGCGGTAGCCATCTCTCTTGCTTCTCAGCCGATCGCGGCGCAGATCTTTTCCTGGGATCCTCTGAAGGATGTACATGAATTGCTTCCCGACGGCACGCCAAGCGAAAGCAAGGTGATCCAGGGCCGGCTTCAGGTCAGGGAGATGGCGCAGGATGCGCTGGCCTCGCTTATGAGTTCACGCCGGGCGCGCGTCGGGCGGTGGAGGGCGCGGCCGGCTACGCGGTCTTCAGCACTTTTGGCGTCAAGCTCTTCTTCGCCGGCGGCACGACCGGCAAGGGCGTGGCTTTCAACAAGCGTACCGGTCGCCAGGCGTTTATGAAGATGGTTCAGGTTCAGGGAGGCCTCGGCTTCGGCCTGAACCAGAACCGCCTGATCTTTGTGTTCACGAACGAAAAGGCCCTGCGGTACTTTATTGACCAGGGTTGGGAATTCGGCGGCCAAGTCAACTTGTCAGCGATGGCAGGCGGGCATGGTGGCATGTTCAGCGGTGCCGCAGCGGTGTCCCCGGGGGGTGTACCTCTATCAAATGACGCAGTCGGGACTGTCGGCGACCCTGACGGTCGGCGGTACGAAGTTCTTCAAGGATCCCGATCTGAACTGACGGCTGCGACGGACGCGTTTTCGACAGTGCCGCGTGTTGGCCTTCAGGGAAAGTCCGCTTCCGTCATGCGCAAACGGCTGGAACGTGTGGCTTCGCCACCGTGCCGGTTAGCCGCTTGGCTTGATTCGTTGGGCCTCACACAGTCTGGCGCTCCGTCTACACCATGAATACATCAGTTCCAACTCAAGCCACTACGCCCGACCGCATGCAGGCACTGTGCGAATTGACGATAGTGAGGGCGATTGCTGCGGCGGCGGAGCGGGACGCGGGGGCGCAGGTTCAGTCCAGGTTGATTGCGGACGGCGCGCGTCGTCTATAATAGACGTCGAACAGTTAGTAGAAAATGCTATAATGTTCAATGCGTTAGGCGTCATAAACGATTTTCGCAAAACGTGACCAGCCTCTTCGCCAGATCCGTCTGGCGGGCCAACGTCCGCGCCCAAGCGCGTCCATGATCCTCCAGCAGCGGCAATGCGGCCCGGAAAGTCGGCCACGCGGCGGCCACCGCCTCGGCGTCGCCGGCATTCCAGGCCAGCCAGAACGCGCGCTGGGCCCGAGCGGCGTCGGCAAAGGGATCGGACTTGGCGTCGGCGACGTCGAACAACCTACCCTCGTAGCGGGCCAGTAGCGCGTCGAGCTTGAGCAAATGGACGTTTTCCGCTTGGGGGTAGATGTGCCATACCAGCGGTCGTTCGGCCCAGAGCGCGCGCACCATCGAGTCCTCGCCGCGCACGAAGTTCAGGTCGCACGCCCACAGCCGATGGTCGAATTCGTCCTGGTCGACGAAATTCGCGGTCGCCAGCGTCAGGCGCCCGCGGATGGTTGGCTGGCCCGGATGCGGCAACGCGCCGCCGGTCCAGCGATCGAGTTCGGATTGGACCACGCCTACGGGGACGACGCAGACCATGTCCTCGTCGCCATCTGCCCAGGCGTCGAGCAACGCGGGCAGGGCCGGATTGGCATAGCAAAACAGCGAAACGCTCAGGCCCGACGCCGCCGGCGTCACGCCGAGTGAGTGCCATAGCGCATGCCGGCGGACCGCGTCCCGCCCGAACGCGTGGCGTCGATCTGCAAGACCCTCCTCGCGCAACAGGCCGCCGGTGTTCGCCGTGAATCCCGGAAAGTAAAACCAGCGCGTGAGCGACAGTTGCGGATGCGGCGAAGGCAACGCATGGGCACTTTCCACCCAGCCTTCCGCCGACAGGTACTCGAGATTGATCCACACCGGCGGGCGCGGTTGCGCGGCCATTGTGTCGCGATACTCCGCGGGCAGCCCGCAGCCGAAGCCTTCGATTACCACATCGGGGTTGAGGAAAGGCGCCGGCTGCGCATTGCTAGCGCGACGCACGCGGACCGACCGCGCGACCTGGTCGGCGCGCGCGGGATCGAGTTCGGATTCGATATGCGCCAGGCTCGCGACATCGTCGATCCAAAGCGTCACCGCAAGGCCATGCTCGCCCGCAAGCTGGCGCGCCAGGCGCCAGCACACGCCCGCGTCGCCAAAATTGTCGACCACGCGACAGAAGATGTCCCAGCGAAGTGACGGCGTCATGGTCGCGTTCTGGAGGGCTGCGGCGGATGGTTTCCTGCGCCGCCCATTATCGCAAGTGCGGCGCCACGAGCATAATCCGGCTTGGCCCTTTGCAACGGATGCCCCGAACCATGTCCGGCGAATTCCAGATCGATGTCATTTCCGACGTGGTATGCCCCTGGTGCTATGTCGGCCAGCGCAGGCTGGCGGCGGCGCTCGCGCAGCTGCCCGCGGACGATCCCGCCCGGCGCGCGACGCTGCGCTGGCACCCGTTCCAGCTGAACCCGGACATGCCCCCGGCGGGCATTTCGCGCAAGACCTACGCGGAGACGAAATTCGGCAGCCCGAAGCGGGTCGCGGAGCTCAATGCGCGATTGGTCGCGGTGGGCGAAACACTTGGCATCCCGTTCGCGTTCGACCACATCGTGCACCAGCCCAACACCCTCGACGCGCACCGCCTCATCAACTGGGCCCAGGCGCAACGCGACGCCAGCGACATCGTGGAGCGCTTGTTCCAGGCGTTCTTCGTCGACGGAAGGAACATCGGCGATCACACCGTTCTTGCGGACATCGCGGGCGAAAGCGGATTCAGTGCCGATGCCGCGCGCGCGATGCTGGACTCCGGGGAAGGCGCCGACGCCATCGCCTCGATGGACGAGCGGGCGCGGGCCATCGGCGTGCAGGGCGTGCCGTTCTTCATCTTCAACCAGCGCATTGCGGTGTCGGGCGCGCAGGAACCCGCGACGCTGCTCGACGCGATCGCGCAGGCCAAGGCATAAACCAGGTTCCGGGACCGGGGGCGCGGCGATACATTTCTGTGGTTTCCAGGCTCACTTTGCTTGATGCAATTTCACAATCGCGAGCATCGCATGCTGGGGATTACGCGTAAGCTGTGCGTGTCAGGTAATACATTGCGGGAGGTCAAGGATGTCGCTGCGTACGCTCTTTCTCCTGGTCGTCCTGGGGCTGCTTGCCATTTTCACGGGCCTCAACTGGTCAGCGTTCACTACGCCGACCACATTGTCGCTTGTATTCACGACCGTGCAGGCGCCGCTGGGCCTGTTGATGCTGGTTGTTACCGGACTTCTAGCGGCATTGTTTCTACTGTACGTGGCATATCTGCAATCGACGGTAATCCTGGAGGCGCGGAAGACTGCGCGCGAGTTGCAAGCCCAGCGGCACCTTGCCGACGAAGCGGAGGCTTCACGCTTCACTGAATTGCGCGCATTTCTGGAATCGCGTATTTCCAAACTCGAAAGCGATGTAGCGCAGTCGCAATCGCTGACGCAAGTGCGTCTGGATGGGCTGACGAAGGACCTTCGAGCGACGATCGAGCAAACCGGTACGGTGCTGACCTCCTATATCGGCGAAGTCGAAGATCGCCTGGAGCGCAAGATTGGGACAGGCGCCGGCACACCGCCGCCTTGATGACCGAGCCAGCCACGCACCGCCGCAACGTCAGGCAAGCGGAATTGCGCACGAGTCCTTCCGGGCCCGACCTTTACCGCCCAGCCGCCCGCCCGCATGACGGCCGCAAAGCCGTATTCGTCGGTTTGATCGTCGCCGACGAACACCGGCAATCGTCCGGCGAATGGAGGCTCGGTCATGTATTCGAGAATCGCTGTACCCTTGTCGCGCCCATTGGGCTTGATCTCCAGAACGCCCTTGCCGGGTTGTAAATGCAATCCCTTCGCCGCTCCGGATGCGGCGAGCTGTGCCTTGAGGGAACGATGCACAAAGGAGGCCAGGCGCGGAGCAAGGCGGAAATGCAGCGCCAGCGACGTGCCCTTGTCCTCCAGCAGTAAACCCTTATGCTTTGCAGCGAACTGCGCCAGATCACGATGGAGCGTGCGCAACCCAGGTGAGGGCGATTCATGCCCGTGGATCGATCCTCCCGCGGTACGTCGCTCCAGGCCATGTTGGCCGGCGACCGGAAGCGAAAGTCCGGGAAATAGTTGATCAGCGTCTGCCAGTGCTCGCCCGGTGACGAGGGCAACGGCACCTGCGAGGCGCAGGACAAGTGCCGGAAGCAGCGTCTTGATGCCGGCATCGACGGTCACGCTGTCCGGTGTAGGAGCGAGATCGAGCAACGTTCCATCGATGTCGAGGAACAATGCGCAATTCATTCCGAACGGGGGTGGCGCTGTCCGCCGGTTCGCGCGTCGGGGCGCTGTGTGAACATCGCCATGCACCTTCTCGGCATCAGGCATTGGTGGCCATTGCGTCGGACGTTCGGAATCGCCCGCGCTGCCGCATGACGGCCGCATCGAGCAGCATTCGACCGGCCCAGCGATACACATTGAACTCGCGGACCACACCGCGCATGAAGCGCATGCGGTCGCGCTGCTCGGCCTTTGGCATCGTAAGCGCGAGCTGCAATGCTGCTGCGCACTGATCCGCATCGTAGGGGTTGACGATCAGTGCCTCGGGCAGCTCCCGTGACGCGCCCGCAAACTGCGACAGAATCAGCACGCCCTGCTCGTCGTCGCGGGCGGCGACGAACTCTTTGGCGACGAGATTCATCCCGTCATGCAGGCTGCTGACGAAGCACAGATCGGCGGCGCGGTGATATTCGTAAACGGCGTCGGGTTCGTGATGTTCAGCGAGCAGGATGATGGGCGGGTGCTTCGCGTCGGGGTATCGGGCATTGATTTCGTCGGCAAGCATCTTCACCCGTGTAGCGTAGTCGCGGTAGTCGTCGATGGTGGCGCGGGTCGGGGCTGCAATCTGCACGAACGTGAATCGGCCCCGCCAGCGCGGTTCGAGCTCGAGCAGCCGGGCCACGGCGTTGAACCGCTCGATGATTCCTTTGGTGTAGTCGAGGCGATCGATGCCTACGCCCAGTCGATGGTCGGCCGGTAGTTTCAGCCGCTCACGTACCGCGCGCCGGGCCTCGACAACATTCTTGGCCGATGCCAGCGGCGCCGGCGGCCATTCGATCGAAATGGGATAGCGGTGCACCGCGGTGGACTCTCCACGGAACGAAATCTTGAACGACTCGCGGTCGACGCGGGCCTCGAGCAGCCTGTCGACGGTGTCGAGGAAGTTGTTGCAGTGAAACTGGGTGTGAAAGCCGAGGATACTACTCCCGAGCATGCCGTCGAGCAGTTCGTCGCGCCAGGGACAGATTGCGAATGCCTCGGGGTTGGGCCACGGAATGTGCCAGAACGTCAGAATCGTTGCACCTGGGAGCCGATTGCGGATCATGCGCGGCAACAGGGCGAAGTGGTAATCCTGCACCAGTACGACGGGATCCTTGGTCTTCGCCTCCGCCACGACGGCATCGGCGAAGCGGGCGTTAACCTTTTTGTAGTACTCCCAATCGGAGGTGCGAAATGTCGGACGAACATGCGCGATGTGGCAAAGCGGCCACAATCCTTCGTTGGCGAATCCGGCGTAATAGCCCTTCTCCTCCTCGCTGGTAAGCCAGATACGTCGAATGCTGTAGGCGGGCTTTTCCGGCGGCACCGCGACGCGGTCATGGCGATCGACCGTCTCGCGGTCAGCGGAACCGCTGCCGTGTGCAATCCAGGTACCAGAGCAGGCTCGCATCACGGGTTCGAGCGCAGTAACGAGACCGCTTGCCGGCCGCTGGATGTGGATGCCGCCGGTCGCGCGTACGTGAATGTACGGCTCGCGATTCGACACGACGATAACATCGTTGCCATGCAACTCGCTGCGCAGCGTGGCCCGCAACGCCTCCTGGTCCCAGATGCGCTGGCTGCCGTCGAGCGGACGATACTGTCGCTCGAGGTCGCGAATGAGCTCCCGCAGGTCGCGCGCAATCGGCCGAAGTTCCGGCGCCGTCGCTTCTGCTGGCCGAAGGATGCTTTCGCCGCGCAGCAGCGCCCGCAACCCCTGCACCCAGCCGCGCCACGAAATCTGTGCGATCACGACCGTGATGAGTGCGATGCTGGCACCCAATGCCAGAAAGAAATAGAAGAGATAGCGTCGCGTTTCTTCGTTGCGGCGCTCGATGAAGGTCATATCGTGTACGAGCACGAGCTGCGCGCTGCCGGCATCGTCCAGCTTGAGCGGCCGGATTGAAACATGGAGCAGCCCGCTGGACGACCGGAACACCGGCAGCGAAGCATCCGTGCTCGCTGGAAGGTCCTCGCAATGGATATCTGAGGGGAAGTTCGTTGTCGCCACCACGTCAGTCGGCCCGCTCATGCACAGCGCAATCGCGTAGAGGCGCTCGTCCTTCAGCATCCGGTTGAAAAAGCTCGTAATTCGCGCCTTCGATTTGGTGGCGACGAGGTCGGCCAGCGGCTCCTGGACGGCTGTAGCAATGAGGCTTGAACGAATGTCCAGGTCGCGAACGAACCAGCGCAGCATCAACGAATCCGCGAGCGGAACCGCGACATAGGCAAAGGCACCAATGGCGAGCATCAGCGGAACAAGGAAGCGAAGCGAAAGTCGCATGATGGATGGTCTAAGCTTGCGGAAGCCCGAAAGCACGAGCGGCCTGCCACCCCGACTTGCAGCTATCGCGCCGAAGAGGAATCGCAGAAAGCGTGTTGGGCTGAAGCCCCGCCCGAACCATCCTTCTGCAACAGCGCCCGAGTTGCAGGAAGCGGGGGAACTATTAGTCGCTTTGGTTGCGCACGGTAGTGTTGCCCATTATTGGAGGCGTTGCAAGGTTTTGGCATCGATGGGCTGCGATGGCGTAATCCCGCGCAAGTTCGCAAACCGTGAGCCCGGGCATGGCGCCCAGCTCGGAAACTGCCCAAAGCTGGGTGCCGCTCGCTCCACACATTGGCTTGATGGCATCGATGAATCGCGTTACCGCGGCTGAGCCGCGACGACACCTTCAGGCCGAAAATTTAACATCCCCTGACCGATTAGTGGGTAACTCTCACCCGCCTCGCGGGCAATGCGTTCCAGCCAAGGATGGCAAAGACCACGGCCAATCCGACGATATCGGGCCAGAATTGGTTGAAAACCAGCACCAGTCCCGCCAGCGACAGCGCAACCTTGGCCCAACGCGACAGCGGCGCGCGGAAATAGCCGATGTACGCCGCGGACAACGCAACGATGCCGACCACGCCGCAGATCGCGGCGGACAGGAACGCGCTCCAGGTGAAGTCGATGAACAGCAGTGCGGGCGTATAGACGAACATGAACGGCACCAGCGCCTTGCCCATCGACAAGCGGAACGCCGTGAGCCCGGTGCGCATCGGTTCGGAGCCCGCGATGCCCGCCGCGGCATAGGCGGCCAGCGCCACCGGCGGAGTCACGTCGGCCAGCACGCCGTAATAGAACACGAAGAAGTGGGTGGCCAGCAGCGGCACGCCGAGCAGCGCCAGCGCGGGCGCGGCGATCGACGCCAGAATGATGTACGTCGGCGTCGTTGGAATGCCGGTGCCCATCATGATGCAGGCGATCGCGACGAAGATTAGCCCGAAGAACACCTGGCCGCTGGTCGCAGTGAACAGATTGAAGGGGTCGATGGCGCGAAATGCCTCGGCCGTGGAGGCCGCCAGTTCCACGACTGCGCCCGAGAATTTGAAACCCAGGCCGGATAACGTCAGGGTGCCGAGGATCAATCCAACGCACGCGCAGGCGGCGCCGATTGCGAGCGCATATTTGGCGCCCTCCGACAATCCGGCGATCAAGGGCTTCCATGTCAGCGTCTGACCGTGCAGGCGGTGGTTGCCGAAATGGCGCGCGATCAACGGAATGTACGAGCATACGAAACAAAGGACGATGCCCCAGAACGCCGACAGGAAAGGCGTGAAATCGAGCAGCAGCATCGTGACCAGCGCCACCAGCGGGAACACGAGGTGCCAGCTCGACGCGATCACGCCCGCGAGCCTGGGGATGAGTTCCGGCTCGACGCCCTTCAGGTTGAGTCGCTTGGCCTCGAAGTGGACCATCGCCAGGCACGCCAGATAGTGGAATAGCGCGGGCACGATGGCGATGATCACCAGTTCCTTGTACGGCACGCCCAGCAGCTCGGCCATGACGAACGCGGAGGCGCCCATTACCGGCGGCGTGACCTGGCCGCCGCAGGATGCCGAGGCCTCCACCGCGCCGGCGAAGCGCGGACTGAAGCCGTACTTCTTCATCAAAGGGATCGTCAACGAGCCTGTGGTCACTGCATTGGCGACCGCCGATCCCGAAATCATGCCGAAGAGGCCGGACGAGACGACGCACGCCTTGGCGGGTCCGCCGGAATAGCGGCCGGCGACGATGGTCGCGAGTTCCATGAACAGTCGGCCCAGGCCGGTCATCTGCGCGAGGATGCCGAACAGCACGAAATGGAAAACGTAGGTGGCGACCACGCCGACAGCGATGCCGTAGATGCCTTCCGTGCCGACGTAGATGTGGTTGACGACGCGCACCACGCTGTATCCCCGGTGCGCCAGCACGCCGGGCATGTAGCGCCCCAGCAGCGCGTACAGCAGGCACAGCATGCCGATGGCGGGCAGTAGCGGGCCCATCGTGCGCCGCGACGCTTCGATCACCATGATGATTGCCAGCACGCCCATCATGTAGTCCTGCGCGATGGGCGAGCCGACGCGCATGATGAAGATGTCGTCGAAGAAGACCAGCAGGTAGAGCGACACGCCGGCGGCGAACAGCGCGAGCGGCCAATCGATCCACGATGGCTTGTCGTCATAGCCCCCATAGTGCTTTACGGGGAGCGTGATCGCTGCCACGAAACCGATCAGCGCGAGAAACGCCCAGCCACTTTGCAGCTCGCCGGTTGCAGAGAGCCGGTCGACCAGGTCCCACGCAAGGTAAACGTAGAACGCAGCGAACGACAGCGCCCAGCTCCACTCGGTGGCGATGCCGCGCGTGCCCGTGGCCGGGCGCGGCCGAGGAAACACGAGGAAGATGAGCCCAAGCACGAGGGCCAGGTGAAACGCACGGTGCTTGATCTCGACCAACAGGCCGAATCCTGCAGTGTAGATGTGAAAGCCGGACAAGACGACGGCGATGGTCGTCACCAGCATGCCCACGGGGCCCACGAGCTTGCGGAAATTCGACTCGTGGTCGAACTGCTTGATCAGCTTGGCCTGTTGTTCCGCGGATACGGCCTCGATCTGATCGGTCAGAGTGCCCCCGTGCGGGTTCGGGATCGCGTTGGTCATCGGCGCATTGCTTCGCGCGGGTTCATGACCCGGAACAAGCGCCCACCACGGCGGCGAGCACCAGTGCGCGATTGCCCCAGCGCGCGAGGTTTGTAGCGTGTCCGTTCTCGACCAGGCGTGGTGTCTGGTCCGCGTGCACTTGCATCACTATCCGCGGGAAATGGCGGTCCATCGTGACGACAAAGTTTCCATCGACGCGTGTGAACGAACCGCCCGCGTCCGCTTCCGTCGGCAGGCCGGGTCCGTGCTGTTCGAAACGAATCTGCGTTTCGACGAGGTCGCCGCCATCGACACGGTATTGCTCGAACACCGGAGTTCGCGTGACCGAATGCACGTAGGTGAGCGCAAACGTCGGATTGTTGGGCGGCAGCGCAACGCTCGCGAGCGTCCGGCCTTCCGGATGGCTCGCCAAAGTGAGGCAGGCAGCGAAGGCCGCGGGTGCCGCCGACAGGCTGATTGCGAGGAGCGCCGCGCGCAGCATCGTCGTTCTCGCGAAAGCGGGAAACCCGGCACAAACTTTATCGTCGTTCCCGCGAGAGCGGAAACCCCGTGACTTCAATCCACGTTTACCAAAGGCACGCGATCCCCGCCGGCGCGCGGATGACGCATCCGTTTCCAATCGCCGCGACGCTTTGCGTCTTGCTCTTGGACGGATCCGTCACTTGATCAGGCCCTTTTCGCGGTAATATTTTTCGGCGCCCGGATGCAGCGGAATCGAGACGGATTGCAACGCCGTCTTGAGCGAAATTTCCTTGCCCTTGGGATGCACCTGGCCGAGTGTCTCCGTATTTTCGTACAGCGCCTTGGTCACTTCATAGGCCATGGCATCCGTCACGCCATCGTGCGTGGCCCAGATCGCCATCACCGCCAGCGTGTCCACCGGCGCGGTCTGGCCCTTGTAGGTGTTGGGTGGCAGCTGGATGTTCGCGTAGTAGGGCTGCTTCTTGCGCATGGCGTCAATCTCAGGGCCCGCCAAAGGGACGATCCGGATATCACGCGCGTTGGCAAGATCCACCACCGAAGAGGTGGGCGCGCCGGCGGTGATCAGCGACGCGGTCAAGTTGCCGTCCTTGATCTTGTCCACCGATTGCGCGAATGACGACAGGTCCTCACCGATATCCTTGCGCGTCATTCCGTAGGCTTCGAGCAGGTCACCCAGCAGCTGCCACTGGCCCGAGCCCGGCGATCCGGACGATACTGATTTGCCTTTCAGGTCGCGGAAGCTCTTTACGTTCGCAGACGTGAGCGTCACGAGCTGCACCTGTTCCGGATAGAGCGCGCCCAACGCACGCAGGTTCTTGAGCGGCTTGCCGTCGAACTGGCCGGTGCCCTTGAATGCCGAGTCGAGAATGTCGGCGGCGACGAACGCGCTTTCGATGTCCTTGCGCCCGAGGAGTTGCGCGTTGGCCACCGATGCGCCGGCCGTTTCGGCCGTGGCGGACAATTTCTTGCCGCTGATCGTGACCTTGTTGGAAATGAGTTGCGCGAGCATGCCGCCGAGCGGGTAATAGGTGCCGCCGGTTCCGCCGGTCGCGATTCCGAAGAACACGCGCTCCTGCGCAATCGAAGATGACGACAACGCGACAGCTACTGCAAGCGTGGCCGCGGCGGCGAACGGAATACGAATGCGGAAGCTGGACGAGCGGTATCGGAATGCCATGTTGAAAACCTCCCCTGGTTCGAATCGGTGCAAGCGCATTGTCCCCACAGACCGCGCTCGTCCAGTATGCCCAAAACCGCCTTCGGGCGCCAACCGGACGTTCAGGAAACGGCGCCCGCGCCGTAGCGACCCTGAAGCAGCCGCCCGCCCGAGAAACGGGCAATGGAATAGGGCTCCAATGCAAAGTCGGGAACCTGGCCGAGCGCTGCCTGCGCGACGATGCGACCGATGATGGGCGATAGCTTGAAGCCGTGCCCGGAAAAGCCGTACGCGACTTGCAGGCCATCGATACCCGGAAGCGGACCCAGGACTGGATTCCAGTCGGGAGTGACGTCGTAGACGCCCGTCCACGAGGCGGCAAGCCCGGCTGTTGCAAACACGGGCATGCGGTGCGCGACCTGCTCGCCCAATTCGGCGACATAATCCAGCGGTACATCCGCCTGCTCGGTGTCCGGCTCGGGAATCGACTCGCCCTCGTTGCCGTCGCCCACCAGCAACTGCCGGCCACCGTAACTTCGCATGTAGAGCTTTCCCGGCGACGCCAAGTCTTTCAACACGGGCAGGTCACGCGTGTAGGGCGCAGGCGCTTCGAGCGTGAATACCGCGTGCCTGGACAATGTGAGCGGCAGGTCGATGCCGGTCCACAGGGCGACTTCGCGTGACCAGATGTTCTGCGCGCTGATCACCAGCCCCGCGGCAATGATGCCGCCGGACGACTTCACGCCGACCACGCGCTCACTATCGTTGCGCACCAAGCCGAGCACCGTCACGCCTTCGCGCAGCGTTGCGCCGCGACTCCGTGCGGCCCGCGCAAAGGCGCTCAGCGAGAGGTGTGCGTCTGCATAACCCGCCTCGGGCTCCCATCCGATCGCCTCGATGTCGTCGAACTGAACGAGGGGGTGGATCGCTTGTGCGTCGCTTACCGTGATTTCGCGCGCATCAAGCCCGAGGTTGCGCTCCACCGCAAGTGTTTCCCGCAATGCGGCGGCGCGCGGGCCACCCGGCGCGACGATGAGCATGCCGCAGCGGTTATAGCCGGACTCCGCTTCCGCATTGCCGAGATACGCTGGAAAAGTGTTGAAGATTTCGATGGCGGCCTTCGCCAGCGCGACGTTCTCCGGCACGGAATAGTGCGTGCGCAAAATGCACGACGACTGCGCCGTGGTGCCGCCGCCGAGCTGACCGCGTTCCAGCAGCAATACCCGCGGGCAGCCAAACCTGGCGAGGTGATAGGCAATCGAAACGCCGATCACGCCGCCACCGATCACCACGATGTCGAATTTTTCCATGCGGGATTGTGAGCGCCTGGTCAGTTGACCTTGGTTGCCGTCATAGAGCCTGCGCCAGCGAGCGCGCGAACCTGCGGTGCCGTTCCAGAATGGCCGGAAGGTCGATGGTTGTCAGTTCCCCATCTCGAATCACCACGCGGCCATTGATGATCGACAGGTTGGCGCGCGCCGGTGCGCAGAACACCAGCGCCGCCAGCGAGTCCTGCTCGCTGCCCGCAAAGCCCACATCGTCCAGGTCGAAGGCCACGATGTCGGCAGCCATGCCCGGCGCCAGTTGCCCGATGTCGTCGCGCCCCAGGACACGTGCGCCGCCAAGCGTGGCGAGTTCGAGCGCCTCACGTGCGCTGAGTGCGCTCACGCCAAAGCCGACCCTTTGCAACAGCAATGCCTGCCGCGCTTCGGCCAGCAGATGTGACGAATCGCTGGAAGCCGAGCCATCGACACCCAGTCCGACGTGCAGGCCCGCATCGAGCATGGCCCGCACCGGCGCAATGCCGGATGCAAGGCGCATGTTGGACGAGGGGCAGTGCGCAACGCCGGTACCGGTTCGCGCGAAAAGTTCGATGCCATGCGCATCGAGCTTGACGCAGTGCGCGTGCCAGACGTGCGGACCCGTATAGCCCAGCTGCTCCGCATACTCGGCCGGCGTGCAGCCGAACTTCTCGCGCGACCACGCGACGTCGTCGTCGTTTTCGGCCAAGTGGGTATGCAGGCCCACGCCGTGCACTTGCGCCAGGGTGGCGGTCTCGCGCATCAGCTCTTTCGATACGGAAAACGGTGAACAAGGCGCCGCGGCGATGCGCAACATCGCGAATCGACGCCGGTCATGGAATTGCTCGATCACGCGCTGCGTGTCGCGCAGGATCGCAGCTTCGCTCTCTACCATGTTGTCCGGCGGCAGTCCGCCCAAGGATTCGCCGACGCTCATGGCGCCCCGGCAGGCATGAAAGCGCAAGCCGATTGCGCGGGCAGCGTCGATGGTGTCGTCAAGACGGCCGCCATTCGGAAACAGGTACAGGTGATCGCTCGTCGTCGTGCAACCGGAAAGCATCAGCTCGGCCATGGCCACGGTGGCCGAGACGTTGAGCATATCGGGCGTGATCCGCCCCCAAAGCGGATAGAGCGTACGCAGCCAGCTGAACAGATCGGCGTCCTGTGCCTTGGGAAAAGCGCGCGTGAGCGTCTGGAAAAAGTGGTGATGCGTGTTGACCAAACCGGGCAGCACGACCTTGCCGCCGCAGTCAATGATCTCGTCAGCCGTGGATGGCAACTCGGTGGAAGGTCCGACGGCAACGACGGTATGGCCACGGATGAACACGCCACCATCGACTATTTCGCGACGCGCATCGTCCATTGTCGCCACCAACGTGGCGTTCTTGAGGAGCAGCGTCCGCAGGGGTTCCATGCGCCCAATTTACCGCATTCGGTCGCGGCGGGAGCCGGTAGAATGCGGCGTTGCCCCCATTGCCGCTTGCCCGCAGCCCATGTCCTTCGTCCGCGTAACCTCCCGCAGTTCCTCCCGCGCGGCGCTGCTTGCCGTGTTTGTACTGCTGCTGCTTCTCGCTGGTTGCGCCAGCCGGCCGGTGAATCCGTCAATCACGGAAGTCAACCGGAACAGCGGCTACCGCCTACAGACACGCCAGCTTTACGACAACGACAAGCAAAACCTCGTCATCCTTGCGTTTTCCGGCGGCGGCACGCGTGCGGCGGCGTTTGCCTACGGCGTGCTGGAAGAGTTGCGGCAGACGCAACTGGTCGGCAGCAACGGCAAGACGGTTCGCCTGCTGGACGAGGTCGACGTGATCACCGGCGTGTCCGGAGGCAGCTTCACCGCGTTGGCCTATGGCTTGTACGGCGACAAGCTGTTCGACGAGTATGAGCGACGGTTCCTGAAGCGCGACGTCCAGGGCGACCTGGTATCGAGATTCCTGAATCCCAACAACTGGGCCGCGCTGTGGTCGAACGGCTGGGGCCGTTCGGAGATGGCGGCGCAGATGTACGACGACATCCTGTTCAACGGGGCAACATTTCACGACCTCGATCGAGGGGAGGGGCCGCTGATCATGGTCACGGCGACTGACATTTCGACCGGCTCGCGCTTCACCTTCGTGCAGTCCGAGTTCGACTTGATCTGCTCGGACCTGGATGCAGTGCCGCTGTCGCGCGCTGCAGCGTCTTCATCGGCGGTACCGCTCGTCCTTTCGCCCGTTACGTTCAACAACTACGGCGGAACCTGCAACTACAAATTTCCGCAATGGGCACAGATACTGCTGGACCCTGCCAGGCGGACGCGACCCGCGGGACGCTCACTGCAACGCCTGAAGGAGCTGCAAGGTCTGCAAGCGGGTGCCGAGCGCCCGTACATTCATCTGGTCGATGGCGGAATATCCGACAATCTCGGCATGCGCGGCGTGCTCGAGTCGCTCGAGGAGTTTGAAGCGGTGCGCGGCCTGCACCAAAGGACGCGCCTGGATGACGTGCGTCGATTGATCGTATTCGTGGTCAATTCCCTATCAGTGCCCAAGACCAATTGGGACCAGTCCGAGCGGCCGCCCAACGACGTGCAGATCCTGCTCAAGGCCACGGGCCTGCCGATCGACCGCAATTCCTACGAGACGGTCGAGTTGCTGAAGGACATCGTTACGCGCTGGAAAGTGCTGCGTCAGTTGAGCAACAGCAAGGAGTTCCGGATCGGCGCGTCGGGCAACCTCAAGGAAGTCCTGGACGTTCCCGACATCGAGATCTATCCAATCGACGTCTCCTTCGGCGCGCTCGACGATCCGACCGAGATCGAATACCTCAACAACCTCGCCACGTCGTTCGTGCTGGGTGACGACGCGGTAGATCGCCTGCGCGCCGCGGCGGGAAGGATCATCGCCAACTCGCCTGAGTTCCAACGTCTGCTGAAGGATGTCGGCGCGAAGGTGATCCCCGCGCCGGGCGTAACCGTGCCGCCGGCGAAATGAACGCAACGCTCGATCGCCTGTTCGCACTGCAACGCGCGGCCTTCGTACGCGAGCGCTTTCCGTCCCTGGTCACGCGGCGCGATCGCCTGGCGCGCCTGGCGGCGCTGGTCTCCGAAAACGAGGCGCGCTTTGTCGCCGCGGTCTCCAGTGATTTCGGCCACCGTTCCGTGCAGGAAACGCGACTGGCGGAACTCTACATCGTGAGTTCCGGAATTCGCCACGCGCTGGCGCACCTTGCGCGCTGGATGAAACCCGAGCGCGTCGCCATGCCGCTGCATCTCCTCCCGGCCAAGGCACGCATCGAACGCCAGCCGCTGGGCGTGGCCGGCATCATCAGCCCCTGGAACTATCCGGTGCAGCTCGCATTGTCCCCTGCGCTGGGAGCGTTGGCAGCGGGCAACCGCGTGCTGCTCAAGCCTTCGGAATTGACGCCGGCAACGTCCGCGTTGTTGCACGAGTTGGTGGCTGCGCGGTTCGCCGAGGACGAATTTGCCGTGGTGCTGGGCGATGCGAGCACCGGGCAGGCCTTCAGCGCATTGCCTTTCGACCATCTGTTCTTTACCGGGTCCACGGCAGTTGGCCGGAATGTGGCGCGCGCCGCCGCGGAAAACCTCACGCCGGTGACGCTTGAACTGGGCGGGAAGTCGCCGGCGTTGTTCGACATCGATACCGAGTTCTCGCGCGCCGCGCCACGGCTCATGGCCGGCAAGCTGCTCAACGCCGGTCAGACCTGCATTGCACCGGACTACGCTTTGGTACCCGCGGCACGCGTCGATGCGTTCGTCGCTGCGGTGAGCTTGGCGACCGCCAGGATGTATCCGACTTTTGCAGGCAATCCGGACTACACGTCGATCGTCAATGAACGTCACTTCGATCGCCTGACCTCGCTCGTTGCCGACGCTGCGGCAAAAGGCGCTGGGATCGTACATCTGGGGGAAGCGGCAGGGGGGATGAATCCGGCATCACGCGTCATGCCGCCAACGCTTATCGTCGGCGTCAATGACACGATGGATGTGATGAAAGAGGAAATATTCGGTCCGCTGTTGCCGATAGAGGCCTACGCTTCACTGGACGAGGCGATTGCGAAGATCGACGCGCGGCCGCGGCCCCTCGCGTTCTATTATTTCGGCAATGACGGCGTCCGACGCGGCAGGACGTTGCGTGAGACGATCGCGGGCGGTGTCACCGTCAACGATACGCTATGGCATTTCGCGCATGAAGAACTCCCGTTTGGCGGGGTGGGTGCGTCTGGAATCGGCGCGTACCACGGGGAAGCGAGCTTCCTCACCTTCTCCCACCGCAAGCCGGTATTTACGCAACCGCCTCTGGCCGCCACCGCATTGCTGCGTCCGCCATACGGAAAAATATTTGAAACGGTATTGGACCTGCTCCGGAAACTCAACGGCTAACAATGCGCTACTCGGCACGGGTCTTTCGCTAGGCAATAGTCCGCCGGATGAGCGTCGCGGAATGCTCTATCCCACGACGCTCCGTCTGGCAGTGCAAAGAGCTACTTGGACGCCGGGAGCTTGCCCACCACGCCCTCGACGTAGTAATCCATTTTCGCCAGGTCCGAATCGGTGATCGTCTTGCCCGCGGCGAGCACTTCCTTGCCCTCGTTGGTCTTCATGGGGCCCGTGAACACGCTGAGCTTGCCCGAGACGATTTCGCCTTCCGCCTTTTTCACCAGTGCGACGACATCCGGCGGCACCACCTTGTTGAACGGCGCCAGCTTGATCATGCCATCCTTGATGCCGCCCCAGACATTGTCTTGCTGCCACTTGCCGTCGATCACCGATTGCGCGACTTTGGTGTAGTAGTCGCCCCAGTGGTGCGTGACCGCCGTGAGTTGCGCATTGGGCCCGTACTTCGACATATCGGAGTGATAGGCAATCGCATAAACCTTTTTGGCCTCGGCCGTCTGCACGGTGGCGGTCGAGTCCGTGTGGTGCGTGAGCACGTCCGCGCCCTGCGACACCAGCGTGTTCGATGCTTCGCTCTCGCGGCCGGGGTCGAACCACGAGTTGACCCAGATCACCTTCACCTCCGCTTTGGGGTTGACGCTGCGCATGCCGCGTGCGAAGGCATTGATGCCCATCACCACCTCGGGAATGGGAAACGCGGCCACGTAGCCGGCCACGCCGGTCTTGGACATCTTGCCCGCGACGATCCCGGACAGGTAGCGGCCTTCATAAAAGCGCGCGTTGTAGATCCCGACATTTTTCGCAGTCTTGTAGCCCGTCGCGTGCTCGAACTTCACTTTGGGGAAAGTCATCGCGACCTTGAGCGTCGGATTCATGTATCCAAATGACGTCGTGAAGATCAGATTGTGGCCGCTGGCCGCGAGGTCGCGAATCACCCGCTCGGCATCCGCTCCTTCCGGTACGCTTTCGATGTACTTGCTGGTGACCTTGGCGCCCAGCGCCTTTTCCATTTCCTTGCGGCCCGTATCGTGCTGGAAAGTCCACCCGGCATCGCCGATCGGGCTCACATAGACGAAGCCGATCTTGAGGGGCTCCTTGGTCTGTGCACAAACCGGCGTGGCCAGCGCAAGGGCGCATGCTGCAGCCGCCAACAATGTCATGGAATGGGTCTTGCGAATCATCAGGAGCTCCTTGAAGGCGCGGTAAGACATGGCGGGAGGAAAGACGCGCGGAAGGGGCGGCGCCTACAGCCGATGATTGTAACTAAATTGTTGGAAATTCGCCCAGGCGGCCAATGATCGGGCGCTCGCGCCGCGCGATCACGGCCCCCGGAGGGATTCCTGCAGGCTGTGCAGGTTTTGAGGCGCAACGTTGATGAGGCCACCACGCGGGCTGTCGATGTCGGAGATGAGCATGAACGTGATCGCGACCACCAGCGGAAGCACCAGCAGAAGGGTGCGCTCCGCTTTGACATGGCGCGCGCCGAAGCCGACCAGCAGATTGGAGACGATGGCGATGGCCATCCACCCACGCTGCAATCGAGAGCACGAGGAAGGAGAGCGCGAAAACCATTAAAGGATGACGGAGCAATTCGGGCATCGGCGCGGGCTCGAGCTCGGGCCACTGGAATCGGCAATTCTATACGGAGGCGAGCGCGTTCTTCAGGATTCGCTTGACCAGCGGAGCCGATACAGGCGCGCGTCGCCGAATTTCTTGGCGAGCGGCATGGACCCGATGTATTCGCAGGCGAACCGCTCCTGGTCGTCGGCCACCAGTGACGACGCGAATTCTTCCGTCACGAAGATTTGCCCGGGTAAGGCAATGGGCTCGAGGCGCGCGGCGCGGTTGACGTGACTTCCGTAGAAGGTCGTTCTGTCGGTAACCGGATTGGAAACGCGGAACAACGGCCCGGTGTGCAGGCCGACGCGGACGCCGGTGTCCGCCGCGAGTCCCAAGCGGCCCCAATCGACCTTGCTTAGCACCCGCTGCAGGCGCACTGCAAATTCCGCAGCGTGGCTCGGAAGCTCGAATACCGCGAAAATGCCGTCGCCATGGGTGTTCACCTCGAGCGCGGGGTGCGCAAGTGAATCGAGGATCTCCTTGCAGTTGCCCAGGAACATTTCCGCAAAGTCGGGTGTGTACTGCTCCGGCATGCGGGTGTACCCCTTAATGTCCGCAAACAACAAGCTCTTGAGGCTCCGAACTCGCGTGGAGGGTTTGGCATCCCGGACATCGGCAATAACTTCGGCGCTGGCGTAACCCACTCCATCCTCTCGCCGCAACTCGCCAATGTCGATGTTCTCAATCTTGCCCCCGCCGCGCGTCCAGTTGTTGCCGGTGGCTGCCGTGCCTCCGACGAGCGCGGGGGAGCGAGGCTTCCCGGACAGGTCCTGGACGGTGAGCATAAGTGCGCGCGTCGAGAGTTCGCTCGCGCGCAGGAAGGCCATGCCCTGGATGAGATTGGCGGCATGTTCGAACAACACGTCGTCGCCCAGGAAGGGCTCTTCCGTTGCATGGACGACGCGCATGGCGCGCTCGAGCGCGCGGTGGAAACGCTTGATCCAGCCCTCGCCCGCGAAGCCTACGCTGGTCTGGATGTATTCCGCCGGCGGAAAGGGCAGCACGATCTGCGTCTGCATGCCCGCATCCTGCATGGCTTCCAGAAAGAGTATGTCTGCACCGCACGCTGCCTGCGCGTAGCCGATTGCCGGCCCGAATTCCTGGATCCTGGCGCGCAATGCCGTCGCGACCTGTGGCTCGAGTTGAGCAGGAAAACGCGGCGACGCGCGGTCAGGGCGATCGATCATGTGTCCGGAAAAGGCGATGACCTGCGGCGCAGGCAGCACTTCCGCCATTTCGCGCGCGGCGTCGTTTCCGATCAGTAGCAGCTGTCGTCGCATTGAGGCGACGTCGCCGAATTTGTGGCCGGCCACCCGATACGCCTCGGCGTAGTGGGCACGAGCGTCGGCAGGCAGGTCGAGGGCGAGCAGCGCCTCACCCGCGCTGGCGTGGTGCCAGTGATCGCCCCCGGCGGATCCCAACGCGGCCAACGCCTTTTGCGCAAAGGCGCGGGCGAGCGCAATTTCTCCGGCAACCATGGCGATGGTGGCCGCATTGACCGCAGGGTAGGCCGCCCCGCTAAGCGCGAAGGCGCTCTGGTACGAAGCAATGGCCACACGCGCAAGCTCAACCCCTGCTGCGGTTGAGCGATTCTGCAGCGCGGCGTAGCGCTCCTTGGCGATCCGGCCAGACAGGCTCCACACGTCGACGGCGAGCGGACTGGCCCCCAGCGATTGACGGTCGATTTTCGCGAGCCAGCGCTCGGACTCGTCCACTGCGCTCATTCGCGCGGAGGCGAGAGCCCCGAGAAATAGAATTTCTGCGGAATCCGCGTGATCGATCAACGCGGCGCGCGCGAGATCGAGTGCCTGTGGATTGAGACCGGCGTCCAGCGCTGCGCGAATCGCTGCGGCCTCAGATGCGGAAATATCCGACACTACTTGCCCCGGATCTTCTGTTCCTCGGCGATTTCCTTGCGGATCAGGACATTGGTCCGCAGATTCTTGAGCGAGGGCGGCAGGCTGTCGTAAGTCGCAGCCGCCTCGGACAGGTTGGCCGATTCCTGACCATCGCCAGCCAGCGCCGACGCCAGCAGCGCTTGCGCCAGCTCGATGCGCAAGGTCAGGTGCCCCTTGTTGCGGGATTGCAGCTCGCGATGGAATGCCAATGCCGGTGCCAACACCTGCCGCGCTTCGGGATGCCGGTTGAGGCGAGCGAGCGCGGAAGCGAGAATGATCTGGTTGAGGGCTTTTTCGCGTGCGCGCTCGAGCGTGTGCTCCGTCAGGCGCTGTTGGAAAATCACGCTTTGCCGGATTGCCTTTTCCGCCCCGGCGTAATCCTTGAGGTAGTACTGGGCAAGCGCCAGTTCGCGATAGCGATTCTGCAGATTGATATTCCATATCCGCTCTGTTTGTCCTCCCGGCGGCGCGACAATGCTGTTGTCCGGAAGCGATTCCTGGAGTATTCGTTGAACGGTTTGAAAATCCCAATCCGCCCACGGAATCGCAGTCGTGAACCCGGCTTCGTACATCTTGAGCAGCGCCCTGGGAGCGCCGGGTGCGCGAGCGTCGTCGACGACCTTGGCCAATCGGCGAACCTGCGCCAGGGCTGCTTCCGCCTTGGTCCGGTTTCCACTGTCGGCTTCGATATAGACCAGGAAACCCGCAGCACCCATTTCGTTGATGGCGAAGAAGCCGGTCATCCGGCCCCGCGACTCGGCGGCCATCGCCGTGCGCAGCTTGTCGCGGCTTTCGTCGACGCGGCCCATCCGGAAAAGGAAATCTGCCTCGTTCTGCAGGTTCGACACGTAGTTTGTCAACGCAATTCCGTTGCCGGGATCGAGCTTGAGAATATTGTCCCATCCCAGCGTGCTGACATGCATGGCATCGAGGGCCTTTTCGGGGCGCAGGTCGTCACCTTCGATATTCGCCAGATGACTCGAAATGAGCGCGCGTGCCCGCATGGCGCTCATGTAGGCGGGCCGCTTTTCGAGAACGTTTCCGGCCACCCGGGCACCCTCTTCACCGGCACGTCGGGCGTCAGCGGTCCGCCCGAGGTACGTCAAGT
Organism: Betaproteobacteria bacterium; assembly: GCA_039932755.1. GTDB lineage: Bacteria > Pseudomonadota > Gammaproteobacteria > Burkholderiales > Casimicrobiaceae > VBCG01. The sequence continues at coordinate 26,505 of JBDTPJ010000010.1, read as the reverse complement.
CCTCCACAAGCCACCCGGTGGCCTCGGCGTAGGCGGTTGCCGCCGACAGGTCCTTGAGCTCCAGATTGTCGATGCTGCGGAAGTTGGCCCGTGCCGATTCAAGGGACCTGGCCGCATCCTCGTGGACCCCCGCCCGCATTTGAGTGAATCCCTGATAGTTCATCGCGGCGCCGTAGGCACGGCGCAGCGCAATCGAAGGCGCGGTGGCCGTCATCAGCGGATCGAGCACCGTAACTGCCTGCGCGGCGAGCTTTTCCGCATCCTTGTTCTGGTTGCGGCTGTCAGCGACGCGCGCCTGCGCGGACAAGCCCATGGCAAGGCCAATGGCGGTGATTTCCGACGTGTCGCCCTGCTTGCGGAGCCCGTCGAGAATGCCGACCGCCTCGGTCAGGGACTTTCCGGCGTCGTCGAGCTTGGACAGGTAGCGTAACGCCGCGCCATAGCGAACCAGCGCGAGCGCCCGATTGCGCTGCGTTTCGGGGGTGCGAAGCTGCGGCGGCAGTTCGCGGTAATAGTCCACGGCGCGCCTGGCGAGTTCGGCGACGATGTCGAGCCGGCCCACCGGTTCCAGCTCGAGATAGAAGTCGTCGAGCAGGTAGACGATGAGCTTTTCCGCCTCGCCGCGCGCCTGTTCCGCCATTTGGCGCGTTTGTTGCGCCTGCAGTTCGGCTTCCTGCGCGCGCTTCATGCCGAAGTAGCCGAAAATCGCGCTGGCTCCGGCGACAACCGCCAGTACCGCGCATCCGGCCGCGATTTGCCGCGCGCGCACGAGCGCCTTGCGGGTAGCGACTTCGCGCGCCCGCTGGGCCGCGAGCTGGCGCTGCGCTTCGTCGCGCGCCTCGCGCTCGAGGCGCAGGTCGCGACTCGCGCGCACGACGCCGGTGAGCACGTCATGGGTCAGCTCGACCCGACGAGCGTCGAGCCGCTCTTCGATGCGCAACAGGCGCCGGTTGACCAGCGTGGCCAGCGCATTGGCCGGCGCACCGGCCGCTGCCAATCCCTTTTGCACGCGCTCTTCGGCCAGGCTCTCGCGATGGCCTGAATCGGTGAGAAGATTGTCCTCGATGAACTGCCGCACGCCTGAGGGCTGGTCTGCCAGTGCGCGTTCGTAGAATTCGGTAAGGATGTTGTCGCGCGAACCGGCCAGCAGGTCAGCGGAAATCTCTGCACGGCGCTGCGCGATACGCGCGTTGTTGAGTTCGCGGCAGATGAGCGAGAGCAAGGCCGGCTCGACTTCGGCATTGGCCAGTTCCGCACCTCCCGCGATGAAGCGCACGATCGAGCCCGCCACTTCCTCCGAAACCAGTTTCCCGCCCGGCTTCACTACGGCGCTCAACGCCTGCGCTCCGGTCATGCGGGCCAGACGCATGCGGTTTTGCGAGATCGAAGGCATTGTGCCTTTGAGGCTCTCGAGATGCGCCAGGTAATCTTCGCGCAACGCAATCAGGATGCGATAGTCGCCACGCGTGAAGTCGAATTTCTCGACCGCCGCTTCATCCTCGTCCATCTTGGCTTCGAGCGCCTTGGGCGCGCGATTCTCGACCAGGTCGGCCAGGTCCTCGATGAATTGCGCCGCACGCTTTCGACCGAAATCATCGCTTTGCGCCAGCGTGAACAATTCCTCGAACTGGTCGAAGATCAGGATCGGTATGAGAGTCTTGCCGGATGCGTCGCGCAGTACGTCGTCGCGGTGGTGCAGGAATTCCCACAGCGACTCGCCGGAGACGGCCGTACCTGCCTGCGTCCACGCCCCCGCCGCCTGCGTCGCGCGGAAGATGGCTTGCTTGATCTGCTCAGTTGGGGCGGGCGAGTCAGGCGAATAGTCGATCCGCACGTAGACCGGGCAAAAGCCGTCGGGACGCAGTCTCGGCACGATGCCTGCGCGAAGGATGGAGGTCTTGCCCAGGCCCGATTGGCCAAAAAGAATGGTGAGTAGTTTGCGCTGCACGCGGCGGCACAGCTCGGCAACTTCCTCTTCGCGACCGTAGAAGTAGCCGCGCGTTTCCTCGGTGAACGACGCCAGGCCGAGCCACGGGTGTTCGGCATCGACAGACACCTTCGTGTCGTCGGCGATCGGCGTTGCGGCAGTATCGTTCATGGGGTGTGGATGCCGCGCCGACGATTACGAATGGCGTGTGGACAGGAGGTCGCGAATGCGCTGCGCGAACTCCGGCGGTACTTCGCCACCGGGCAGGCGCGTGAAATGGACCGAGCGGAACTTGTCCGGTACCTGCGCCTCGCCGCTACTGGTGTCGTCGATGCATACGGGCAGGATGAACAGGGCGCTGTCCGCGATGTTGCGCGTGCGATCGATCGCATAGCTCCACTCGCGGCGGAAAAACCCTTCCAGGCGCCGCTGCGTCGTGGCCGAAACCACCGGAATGAAGAAGGAGCAGCGCGCGATGTTGCGCTGGATCTTGCGGTCGTAATCGTCGCCGCCTTCGAGTCGGTCGAGATCGAACCAGGTCTTGATGCCGGCAGCGTCGAAGCCCGCCTTCATCTTCTGCACTTGGCCTAAGTCCTCTCGTGCATAGCTGATGAACACCGCGTTCTCGGGCATTTCATGCTCGGGAGGCAGGAAGCGCTGCGGTGCCGCGTGCAATGGGATGACATCGCCCGGCTTGCTGCGAATCAACCAGCGACGATGCAGTTCGTTGACGAAATTCTCGGCGCCGCTGTAGATGCGGGTGCGCACGCTGACCTGCTGCAGGAACGCCATCAGCCGCCCATCTTTGCCCGAATGATTGTCGGCCAGCACCTCGCCGACGTCGCGCGGATCAGAAAGGCGGCGCCGCTTGGCCATGCGCAGGAACAGGCGCGCGAGCCAATTGGTAAAGCTGCTGCCGATGAACAGGAGATGATTGTGCTCCAGTTCGTGGAACAGTTTTTCCGGCGTCAGGTGCTCACTTTGCAGCGCACAGATGAACTCAAGCGTGTCCTCGTCCGAGATGACGTAGGTGGGTGAGGCCGACAGGCGCCCCAGCAAGTGGTAGACGACCGGGCGCTGGAAGTGCTCCCGTTCTGCACCCAGGTCGGCGACGCGGTTTGGTGCATAGGCGATCACCTCGGTGGATTGCGCGCCGCCGAAGCGCTCGGCATTGATTGCCTGTTCGAGCAGCGGATCGAAGGTGGTGGTGACGAAGAGGTTGAAATCGGTGATCTGTGCCAATCGCCGCAGGGCCAGCGGCGGGGCGAAGTTCGCCTCGCGCAGGATGCTGCGCAGTCGGGTATAGGCTTCTTCCCGCCGGCCGCGCGAAGAAAGGAACCAGCACACGACGTCATTCAACGTGTAAGGCTGCGGTAGTAGCGCCGTGTCGACGCCAAGCTTGGCCGCGAGCTTTTCCGCAATCCACTCATAGAGGAGGCGAGGGCCGGTTTCGGTCTCGACCGTCAGCAGCTCGGGCCCGAGAATGGGAATGACCCGGCGCTCTTCGATGAAGTTGAGCAGGTCCTCCCACGCATCTTCGTCGAGGGTGGAAAGCGCAGGATGCATCGGCAACAGATTGCTCACGCGCCTGCCTCGCTCGAAAGCGCGTCCCGCGACGGTGGGGCAGGTCCGGCCGGATTGGCGCTATGGGACATCAAGTGAGTGTCGGCGTTTCCCGCGCGGGGGTCAATGTTGCGCCCGGGACGGGACATCTCGCGTCACGAGTCTGGGTGGTAGGGCTTGCCCAGGGAGGAAGGGGCGTTGAGGCGAATCGTGGCGGCATCGCGCGAGATGATGGCCAGCACCACGACAGTTGCGAGGTAGGGCAGCATCGACAAGTATTGCGACGGGATGTCCACGCCTAAGCCCTGTGCCTGGAATTGCGCCAGCGTGACGCCGCCGAACAGATACGCCCCTGCCAGCACGCGCCACGGCTTCCAGGTCGCGAACACCACCAGAGCCAGCGCGATCCAGCCCCTTCCGGCTGTCATGCCTTCGACCCAAAGCGGCGTATAGGCGACCGCGAGGTAAGCGCCGCCCAGACCGGAGCAAGCGCCACCAAACATGACGGCCATGTAGCGGATACGCGCGACCGGATAACCAATGGCATGGGCCGATTGCGGGGATTCGCCCACCGCGCGAAGAATGAGTCCGGCGCGCGTCCGGTAGAGGAACCATTGAATTGCCGCAAACAGCACTAGCGACAGATAGACGAGCGGATTGTGCCCGAACAGCAGCTTGCCGATCACCGGCAGGTCGGTGAGACCCGGCAATGTGATCGCTGCGATGGGATCGATGACCACGCTGACGTAGTTGAGTCCCAGGAATGCGGACAGGCCGATGCCGAACAATGACAATGCAAGGCCGCTTGCCACCTGATTGGCCATCAATGACAGCGTAAGCACCGCGAAGATGAGCGACAGCGCGGCGCCCGCCGCCATGCCTGCGACCACGCCGAGCCAGGGCGACTTGGTGATGGCCGCGACGATGAACGACGTCACCGCGCCAACCAGCATCATACCTTCCACGCCGAGGTTGAGCACCCCCGACTTCTCGGTGATCAGTTCACCGAGCGCGGCATAGACCAGTGAAGTGCCAGCGGCGAGCGTGAGCACGAGCAGTTGGGCCAGCTGGTCCATCAACGACGGTCCATCATTGGGCCACCATCAGTTGACCATCGCGCGCCGTGCCGGCCGGGAAAAGCGGACGGAAAAATTGATGAACACATCGGCGGCGAGCAGGAAAAACAGCAGCGTTCCCTGGAAAAGGCCAGTGACTGCCGAAGGTAGCGCCAGGTTGATCTGCGCCGATTCGCCCCCGAGATAGAGTAGCGACATGAGAAGGCTCGCGAATACGATTCCCACCGGATGCAGGCGACCGACAAAGGCGACGATGATCGCCGCGAACCCGTAACCCGGGGACACGCTGGGGAGCAACTGGCCGATGGGTCCGGCCACTTCGCTCACGCCGGCAAGTCCCGCGCACGCGCCGCCGATCAGCATGCCCATCCACACCGTACGACGCGCGGAAATGCCGGCGTAGTTGGCGGCTTCGGGTGCCAGGCCTGCGACGCGCATCTGGAATCCCGCCAGGCTCTTGCGCATGAACAGCCAACCCAGAGCTACCACGGCCAGCGCCAGCAGAAGCGACACGTTGAGCCGGGTCTCGTCCAGAAGAATAGGAAGCAGGGCGGCGTCGCCGAACATTTTCGATTGCGGAAAGTTGTATCCCTCCGGATCACGCCACGCGCCGTGCACCAGCAACGACAAGGTCAGCGTGGCCACGTACACCAGCATCAGCGACGTGAGGATTTCGTTGGCATTGAAACGGGTGCGCAACCACGCGGGAATGGCGGCCCAGAACATCCCGCCGGCTATGCCCGCGACCAGCATCAGCGGCAACACGACCGGCGAAGTGGAATCCTGGAACAACAGTGCCAGGCCGCCGCCGAAAATGGCCCCCATCGTGAGCTGGCCTTCGGCGCCGATGTTCCAGACGTTGGCACGATAGCCGGCCGCGAGTCCCACCGCAATCAGCATGAGCGGCGTGGCCTTGAGCAATAGTTCGCCTACGCCGTAGACCGTTGCCACCGGCTTCACGAAGAACACGTGGAACGCGGTCCAGGGATTCTTGCCCAGGGCGGTGAACAGGAGAAAGCCGACGACGAGCGTGGCGGCGGCCGCGAGCAGCGGCGACAGCCAGCCCGCGACGCGCGAAGGTTCCGGACGCGCCTCGAGCTTGATCACGAGCCGTCCGATCCCGACATGAGCATCCCGATTTTCTCGGCATTGGTTTCCCTGACCGGCGTCGCTTCCGAGAGACGACCGTGCGCAATAACGGCGAGCCGGTCGCAGATCTCGAAGAGCTCGTCCAGTTCTTCCGAGACGACGAGTATGGCGACGCCGGAATCGCGCAAGTCGAGCAGCGCCTGCCGGATCTGCGCGGCGGCTCCGACATCCACGCCCCAGGTCGGCTGCGCGGCGATCAACACCTTGGGCCGCTGGCGGATTTCGCGGCCGACGATGAATTTCTGAAGGTTGCCTCCCGACAGGCTGCGTGCGGCCGCGTCGGGTCCGCCGGCTTTGACGCCGTAGTCCTTGATCGTCCTCGTCGCGTAATCGCGCACTACGTTCTCCCGGATGAAGCCTTGCCGCACCAGGCCATGGCGATGCGCGGTGAGCAGCGCGTTGTCGGCGAGAGACATTTCCGGAACCGCGCCGCGTCCCAACCGTTCTTCCGGGACAAAGGCGAAGCCCAGCGCGCGTCGCTGCGCGGCGTCGAGATTTCCGGACGCCTTGCCGAGGATGGTCACCGACTGCGGGTCAGTCAGCAATCGTTCGCCGGACAGAGCGGCCATCAGTTCCTTCTGGCCGTTCCCCGAAACGCCGGCAATGCCGACGATCTCGCCTGCGCGCACGTCGAGATTGATGTTAGAGAGCGATGTGCCGAACGGATCATCTGCGGGCAGCGACAGGTCTGACACGACCAGCGCGGGCTCGCCGGCACGCGCTTCCCGGTGACGCGGATTCGGCAGGTCACCGCCGATCATCATGCGCGCGAGAGAGGAGGAGGACTCGTTGCGCGGATCACATTCAGCGGTGACCTGTCCCGCGCGCAGCACGGTGGCCTTGTGGCAGAGTGCGCGGATTTCGTCGAACTTGTGGCTGATATAGAGAATGCTGCAGCCTTCACCTGCCAGCCGGCGCAGCGTTTCGAACAGCTTGGTGACGGCTTGCGGCGTCAGCACGGAAGTCGGCTCGTCCATGATGAGGAGCCGCGGATCCTGCAGCAGGCAGCGCACGATCTCCACGCGCTGGCGTTCTCCGACCGACATGGTGTGGACGCGCCGACGCGGGTCGACCGGCAGGCCATATTTCGCGGAGACTTCGCGAATGCGCGCGGACAGGTCAGCACCGGCTTGGACGGGCTCCAATGCCAGCGCGATATTCTCGGAAACCGTCAACGTCTCGAACAGCGAAAAGTGCTGGAACACCATGCCTATACCTAAGCGCCGCGCCTGCGCGGGGTTGGCAATGGTGACCTCCCGGCCTTCCCATTCGATGGTGCCGTCATCCGGCTCGACCACGCCGTAGATGATCTTCATCAGGGTGGACTTGCCGGCACCGTTCTCGCCCAGAACGGCGTGTATTTCTCCCGGCAAGACACTCAAGGAAATATCCTGGTTGGCGATCACCGACGGATAGATCTTGGTGATGCCGGAAAGCCTCAGACGCGGATCCATCGGTGTCATCGACAGTGGCTTCCATTGCGGATTCCGGGCATATCGAAACGCCCCGCGTGTGCCGAATCCGCGCCGAACCACGCCGAGGCGTCCCGTGCCGCGATGATTTCCGCGGCGACGGCAATCGCGATTGCGCCGGGTTCCTTGCTGCGAATCGCGAGCCCGCCGTGGATCCCGATCGGGCAGACGAGGCGCGCTAGCACTTCCGGCGCCATGCCACGTGCGGCGAGGCGGCGCTCGAACTGGGCCCGCTTCGAACGAGATCCGATCATTCCCAGATATCGCCAGTCCTGGCGCGCGAGTGCAGCCTCCACGATGGCGAAATCGCGCGGATGACTATGCGTGAGCACGATCAGGAACGCGCCATGCGGTGCACGCGCGATCTCGTCCTCCGGAGCGTCTGTCGCTACGATCTCGATGTGGTCCGGGACTGCCGCCGGAAAGTCAGCCTCACGCTCGTCGATCCAGCGTATGTGCGCGGGAAGTGCGCGGAGCACGTGGACTAGTGCGCGACCGACGTGCCCATTGCCGAACACCAGCACCGGAAATGCATCGGGACGGACCACTTCGATCAGCAGTTGCGTGGTTGGGCCCGTAGCGGCTGCCACGAACCCAGCGCCGACTTCGCCCGAGGCAAGGCGCGCGCGGGCTGCCGAGATCGCGGCGGACTCCCGTTCCCAGTCTGCAAGTGAACTGTGCGCATCATCCATGGTAACCAGCAGTTTCGAGGGCGCGTCTTGCGCGCCGCCTACTCGCGTGACCAGTGCAAACGGCGTCGACGTGCGCACGCAGGTGAGCGCCGCGTCGAGCCAAACATGCGAGCCGGCGGCAACGGCCGTGAAAGCCAGTGTGGCCACGCCGCCGCAACATTGTCCGAGACGCGCTGCCAGTGGAAAGCGCACGATCCAGGTGGAAGCCGGCGTATGGGCATTGGCCAGCGCATCTCGGGCCATGGTGAGCGCCTCGTGCTCCAGGTGACCGCCGCCGATACTTCCGTGAAATGCGGCTTCGGTGACGACCATTGCCGTGCCCGGTTCGCGCGGCGCCGAACCCGAGGTGTGGGCGATGGTGACAAGCACGGCGCGCCGACCATTTTTCAGCGCGCCGGCGAGATCCCCGATCCATGCCGTCATGAACGACCCCCACGCTCACCACGTTCGCTGTGCCCATCGGCAGCCTGCCGTCCCGCGCCTTGGCACGGCCCTTCGGCGCTCATGATCTGCTCCGGATCTCATCAACGGCCGCGAGGACTCGCTCGTCAGTGGCGGGCGCGTCAAGGCGCGGCGAGTGGCGATGGTCGGCAATGCTGGCAATCGCATCGCGCAACGCCTGGAAACCCGACAGCGCCAGCATCAAGGGTGGTTCACCGACAGCCTTTGAACGATGAATTGTTTCCTCGCGATTGGCCTCGTCGTAGTAATCGACGCGAAAGCGCGAGGGCACGTCGTGGGCCGTTGGAATCTTGTAGGTGGACGGGGCAAAGGTCTTGAGTGCTCCCATTTCGTTCCACCACAGTTCTTCCATCGTGAGCCAACCCCAGCCTTGCATGAAGCCGCCTTCTATCTGGCCGCGGTCGATCGCCGGGTTCAGCGACGTGCCGACATCATGCAGGATATCGACCGCCAGCAACCGGTGCTCGCCGGTGAGCGTGTCGACCGCCACTTCCGAGACGGCCGCGCCATAAGCAAAGTAGAAGAACGGCCGTCCGGACAGCGTCTTGCGGTCGTAGTGGATTTTCGGCGTCGCATAAAAGCCCGTGGCCGACAGGTGCACGCGCGCGAAATATGCCATCCGCGCAAGTTCTGCGAAAGGCAGGGTGTTGGGACCGGCGTGCACGATGCCGTCGCGGAATTCGACGATCTGTGGGTCGCAATCGAACTTGCGCGCGGCATGGGCGGCGAGTCGTTCGCGCAGGACGCGCGCGGCGTTGCGGGCGGCCATGCCGTTGATGTCGCTGCCGGACGAGGCCGCGGTGGGAGAGGCGTTGGGCACCTTGCTCGTGTCCGATGCCGACACCCGGATGGCCGACACAGGGACACCCAGCTCCTGGGCGACGACCTGCGCTACCTTGATGAAAAGCCCCTGGCCCATTTCCGTTCCGCCGTGATTGAGCAGCAGCGTGCCGTCGTTGTAGAGATGCAGAAGCGCGCCGGCCTGGTTGTAGTGGGTGGCTGTAAACGAAATGCCGAACTTGACCGGCGTGAGTGCGATGCCGCGCTTGATGACCGGATTGGCGCGGTTCCAGTCGCCGATCGCGCGCCGGCGCTCACGATAGTGCGATGTCGTTTCCAGTTGCGCCACCAATTCCGGTGCAATGTTGTCCTCGATCGTCATTCCGTAGGGCGCGACGTTGTTGGTGACTTTGCCGTAGAAATTCATGCGGCGCACGTCGAGTGGGTCGAGGCGCAGTGCGCGCGCAATTTCGTCGATCACCATTTCGATGGCGAACATGCCCTGCGGTCCGCCAAAGCCGCGGAATGCGGTGTCGGAAACGGTATGGGTCTTGCATCGGAAGGAATGCAGCGCGACGTCGGGCAGCCAGTAGGCATTGTCGGCGTGAAACACCGCGCGATCGTTGACCGGGCCGGACAAATCCGCCGAAAAACCGCAGCGCGAAGCGAGCGTCAGGTCGAGCCCGAGGATGCGGCCCGCGCCGTCGAAGCCCACGTCCCATGCGTACTGGAATGCATGCCTTTTTCCAGTGGAGCGCATGTCGTCATCGCGATCGAGGCGAAGCTTGGCAGCACGGCCGTTGCGCCGGGCAATCAAGGCTGCGACGCACGCGAACAGCGACATCTGGGTTTCCTTGCCGCCGAAACCGCCGCCCATGCGCCGGCATTCGACCACCACGTCGTGGGCGCTGATCCGCAATGCGTGCGCGACCATTTGCTGCACCTCGCCCGGATGCTGCGTGGAAGTGTAGATCTGCATCCCGCCATGCTCGCGCGGTATGGCCAGCGCTATCTGTCCTTCGAGATAAAAGTGGTCCTGGCCGCCGGCGCATGCCGTGCCCTGCAACCGATGCGGCGCGGCGCTGATCGCCGCAGCGGCATTGCCGCGCGTCAGGTGGACGGGCGGCAGCACGAAGGACTCCAGCGCCATTGCGTCGTCGATGGTGAGGATTGCCGGCAGGTGCTCGATATCGTAGCTGGCCAGGCGTGCGGCGCGACGCGCGGCGTTCACGTCGGAGGCGGCGACGGCGAACACGGGCTGGCCCGCGAATTGCACGACGTCGTCCGCGAAAATGGGATCATCGTGCTGGATGGGTCCCACGTCGTTGTCGCCCGGGATGTCGGCGGCGACGATGACGTCGACAACGCCTGCGGCAGCGAGCACCTTCGTAAGGTCGAGCGTCCTTAAGCGACCATGCGCCACGGGACTTACCCCCAACGCTACGTGCAGCGTGCCGCGCGGCTCCGGCAGGTCGTCGGTATATGCCGCCGCGCCTGCCACGTGCAGCTCGGCGGAATCGTGGGGCAGGGCCATGCCGATGACCTGCGACCTGCCGTCGAGAAGTGGTGGAATTTGCGGCGCGTTCACCGGATCATTCCGCGGACGTTACCCGCACGTCGTCGATGCGCGTCACGATCGGCGTTCCCGATGTCTCAAGCCAGAACCTGCGCATGAGGTTCCCCAGCACTTTGCTTCGATACTCGGCTGAGGCACGCATGTCGGCGATTGGCGAGAATTCGCTCGCCAATATCTTCGTGGCAATCGTGGCCGCCACCTCGTCCCATCGCCGTCCTGCAAGCGCTGCTTCGGTGGCCGAGGCGCGCTTTGGCATGGGCGCCACGCCACCGCAACCTATGCGCGCGGCGGCTATGCGTCCGTCGCGAAGGGTCAATGCGAAACACGCGAACACTGCCGAGATGTCCTGGTCGAAGCGCTTGCTGATTTTGTAGGCACGCAGAAGCAGGCCGGCGGTGCGGTGCGGCACGCGGATCGCCGCCACGAATTCGCCGGGCACCAGCGCCGTCTTCTGGTACGCCAGATAGAAGTCCTCCAGCGGCAATTCTCTCGTCGCGGAACCACGCCGCAATACCACCGTGGCAGCGAGCGAAATCAAGGCAGGCATGGAGTCGCCGATCGGGGAGCCGTTGGCCACGTTGCCCCCCAGCGTGGCGCTGTTGCGAATCGGGACTGAGGCAAAGCGGATCCATGCCTCGTGCAGCTCTGGCCACTCGGCGTCGAGGGCCGCGAAGGCATCCGTGAGCGATGCAGCAGCGCCAATTTCCAACGCGTCCCGCGCATCCAGGATTGACCTGAGCTCGTCGCAATCGCCGACATGGATGATGTCGCCAAGAATGCGATGCTGCTTGGTAACCCGCAGACCGACATCCGTGGCGCCGGCTACGATGTGCGCCGAGGGATGACGGAGGCAGGTGGCGGCGAGTGCGTCGAGCGTACGCGGCGCAAACCAGGTCTGCCCTTGCGCTTCGTATTCCAACCCTTCGTCTTCGTCGATGGCGGCAAGCTGCAGTGCGAACCTTTCTTCTTCCACGTTGACCTGCCGACTACCATCGGCGGCGATTCCCGGGCTGCGCCAACCGGTTTCGCCTTGACGCGCGGATGCGACTGCGTACATGTGATCAGCGGCGTCGAGGATCGGGCGGTATCCGGTGCAGCGGCAGAGGTTGCCGGACAGCGCATCCGAGACGTCGGCGCGCGTGGGACGGTGCCGGTTCTTGTAGAGGCCGAAAAGGCTCATGGCGAAGCCGGGCGTGCAGAAGCCGCACTGCGAGGCGTGGAAATCGACCAGCGCACGCTGAACGGGATGCAGCGCGCCGTCCGGGGTCTGCAGGCTCTCGACGGTGAAGACCGCCTTGGCGTTAACGGAAGGAAGCAGGCGGATGCACGCGTTGACGGGCATCCATGCGAGTCGGCCCATGCTGTCCGGTTCGGCGAGGACGACGGTGCACGCCCCGCAGTCCCCTTCAGCGCAACCTTCCTTGGTGCCGCAGAGCCCGCGTTGCTCCCGCAAATATTCCAGCAGCGTGGTCTGCGGAGGAAGTCCCGCGACTTCGACGAGATCGCCGTTCAAAAGAAAGCGCAGCGCGGATTCCGGCATGGCGGCCATTTCAATTCATGTCGTCCTGACGTCCCATTTTGCCAGCAACGGCGCGGCCACGCGGGAATTTGCGGAATGCGCCGTAACAATGAAATGGGCCCCGCGAACGGGGCCCCTGACCATTGCCTTGCGCAACAAGGTGCGGTTACTTGGCCTTGGCTGTCGTGGCCTTGGTCGCCCTGTTCAGCAGCGGGTCCGCCTTCTTGTTGCGGACGGTCATGCGGATCAGGATGTCCGGCGGCAGCACGTCCTTGCCGAAGTAGGTGCTGTTCCAGTCGTTGCTTGGCGAGATGACGGTGCCATCAAGATTGATGCCGCCGAAGACACCCTTGGCGCGGCTGAATGTGACCAGGTCGGCCACGATATCCGACCGCGCGCCGGCGCCCACCGGACCTGCCGCCACGCTCGCGTCCGCACCGACCCTGACGTTGTTGGTCATTAGCGAATTGACGCCTTTTTCGGTCATGACCAACGTTACGTTTTCCGAGACCGAGACGCCGGCCTGGAAGCCCACGCTTGCCGTCGCCATCGTGTAGAACGCCGGCCCGACCCACTTGCCCGACGCCTGGTCGCGCACGATCAGGATTGCGCGGCCGCCCGATCCGCCGAATATGAAGCCGGCCTTGGCGATGGAAGGCGCGATCAACACCGCCCGCGCGCGGCCGATGTTGTTCTGCAGCCACGACATGTCCGGGTCGCGCAGGAAATTGCCCAGCGTCGTATTGGCGGAATTGACGAGGGTCTGCTGGGGGGACTGTGCTTGCGCCGGGGTGGCCAGCAAGGCGGCTGCGGTCAGCGCTGTAAAGCCGACGGCAGTGATTTTTCTTATTGAAAGAAACATGAATTTCTCCTGGGCATGGGCGGCACGATTCGCCGCATTGGTACCTAAAGTCTGCGCTACTTTGAGGTCTGCGCTTCAATTGTCAGCGCATCAACCCCTTGCAAAGGGCCCGACATCATAGCGCAGGCGGACTCGCCATACGAGTGTCTGCGGGGCCTATTCTGGAATGGCATTGAGCAGGTACATGGCGGCCAGCAGTCCGGACGGTCGCCCCAGGCGACCCAGCCACTGCTCGAAAATGGTGTCGATTTCCGGCGAGAGGTAGATCTGGGTCAGGGCACGGTTCACCTCGAGCCGAAACGCCGAATCGTTGCGCGGCAAGACAAAGGCATAGGGCTCGAACGACAGGTCCTCCCCCAGCAAGGAAAGCTTGTCGGGGTTCTTCGACTGCGCGGCCAAGCCGACCAGTTTTATCTTGTCGCCAGCGAACGCATCCACGGAACCTGCTTCGAGCATCGCCACGCCTTCCAGGCCGTCAGCGATCGGCACCAGCGTGGCGTTCAACTTGCGGCGCACGAGTTCGGCAGTCAGCCTTGTCTGCGTGGTGGTTCCCTTCAGGACCGCGATCTTCTTGCCACCCATATCCGCAAGCTTGTTGATTCCCGATTCCGACTTGACGACAAACCCGCCGCCGTCCACGAAAATGAGGTTGGAAAAGTCGACGATGGCCAGCCGCGTGAGCGTCTGCGTGGTATTGCCGCATTCGAGATCCGCTTTGCCGGACGCGACCATCTGTATGCGATCGGCAGCCCCTCCGACCATCCAGTTGACCTTGAGATCGGGCTCGCCGACGGCGCGGCCGATCTGGGCAATCACCCGGGTGCACAGGTCGATGGAGTAGCCCGCCGGCTTGTTGTTTGCGTTGACCCACGAAAAGGGGAGGGAATCACCGGCAAACGCAACGTTTATAGTCTTGGCGGCTTTGATCTTGGCGAGTGTGTTCGGGGCGGACTGTGCGCCGGCTCCCGCGGAGGCCAGCGCGACGGTCACGAACATTGCGAGTGCAATACGATTCACGGGGAGTGCCTTTACGCGTGATTGAAAGTGGGATGCTTGCGGCCAGCGTCGCCATGGCGCCGTTGGCAACCGCATGCGGCGGCACTGTCCTGCCCGGTGATGCATGCGCGGGAATGCATCATTTTACTCTGGCGGATGGGCGCGGCGCCAGTCTCGTGCGCGCGCCTTCGCATGCTAGACTTTGTGTCGCAATTATCTGATCGACTCGAACCGGGACAACGCACTCCACATGCTTCGATTCCTGCTCTGCGTTGTCGCCTCATCGGGGATGCTTGGCGTCGCTGGCTTAGGCCAAGCGGCCTCGCCCACCCTTGATCGCATCAAGGCGACGGGCACCGTGACCTTTGCCTACCGCGACGGCGCGGCGCCGTTTTCATTCAAGGCGCGCAGTGGCCGGCCGCAAGGCTATTCTGTCGAGTTATGCGAACGGGTCGCGACCGCAATCGGTAAATCATTGGCGGTGCCGGCGCTGAAGATTGAATGGCGGCCGGTCGATGCAGCCAACCGGCTTGAGTCGGTGGCGTCCGGCCAGGCCGATGTCGAATGCGGCACGACCACCATCACGCTGTCGCGCATGGAGCGGGTCGACTTTTCGGTGCCGATTTTCGTCGATGGCGGCAGCGTGCTGGTGCGCGAAAAAGATCACCTGGCGCGACTGGTCGAACTCAAGGGACGCAAGATCGCGGTCATCACCGGAACCACCACGTTGCCGGCGTTGCAGCGAGCTCTCAAGGTCGTCGACGTCAGTGCCGAATTTGTTCCGGTCAAGAACAGTGCCGAAGGCGTGGCGCTGCTGCGGTCTGGCAAGGCCGATGCATTTGCGTCCGACCGGGTAGTGCTGGCGGGCATCAAGCTCGCGCAATCCGGCGACGAGCTCGAGATCATGAACAATGATTTTTCCTTCGAGCCGTATGCGCTGGTCGTTCGTCGCGACGATCCCGATTTCCGCCTCGCGGTCAATCGCGCGCTGGTCGGCATGTACAAGTCGGGCGACATCGATGCGGTGTATGTGAAGTGGCTGGCGCCGCTCGGCCGACCCGGATCGTTGCTCAACGCGATGTTCTACCTCAATTCGCTTCCCGAATGATGGCACCCCTCAACCTCATCGCGATCGCTGTTTTAGGCCTTGGCATCGGCGGCGCTGATTCCGCCGCTGCACAAGGGGCACCAGCGACCAAGGACTGCACCAATTGCGGCATCGTGCAATCGATCGCGCCTGTGAATGTGCGGCAGCAGTGGACGCCGCTGGGCTCGGTCACGGATTCCGGCGCCTATGGTGGCGGCCCCACGGGGCAGCCAGGCAGCACGACAATGTATTCGATCGGCCCGGGGTTCACCAACAAGGGCATGGTCGTCGTCGGTGCCGCCGGCGGCGCCGCCTACGCGCAGAAGCCCAACGAGTACCGGCGCCAGCGCTGGGACGTGACCGTCAAGATGGACAACGGTCCGCCGCCGCGCGTGATCAACCTTTCCTATGAGCCCTTCGTCCAGGAAGGCG
This sequence comes from Betaproteobacteria bacterium, assembly GCA_039932755.1. Lineage (GTDB taxonomy): Bacteria > Pseudomonadota > Gammaproteobacteria > Burkholderiales > Casimicrobiaceae > VBCG01. Next base: position 10,912 of record JBDTPJ010000010.1, on the reverse strand, counting down.
ATCACGTGCGCGTACTGGGCAACCAGCTGGAGCTGGTCAATCCTTGATCCTCCGGTTTAGATGACCACTGCGGCGCTGGCCATTTCCGACGCCTCCGACGGTGGCCGCGTACTGGCGCTGTCGGGCCGCCTGGACTCCCGTTCGGTCACTAGCCTGTGGGATCCTGTCCGGCGGGCGATGGCCGACGCGCCATCGCGGCGCGTGATCGTCGATGCCCATGCGGTCGACTATTGCGATGGTGCCGGCATCGCGCTTTTCGTCGAAATGCTACGCCATCCGCGCGATCCCAAGGTCGAGATCACCAACCTCAAGCCCGCGTTCGAAGTCCTGCTGAAGCAGTACGATCCGAGCGTCCTGGAGCACGATCTCGATCCGGAGCCCCAGCGCGGACCTGCCGTGGAGGAAATCGGCCGCGCGACCTCCACGCTCTGGAGCGACATTCGCAGCCAGGTCACGTTCGTTGGCGAAACGACGGCCGCACTCGCCCATGCTGTCCGCAATCCTGCGTCGGTGCGCTGGCGCGAAGTGTGGCGGATCTGCGAGCAGGTCGGCGCCGACGCGCTGCCGATCGTCGCGCTGATCTCGTTCCTGCTGGGGATGATCCTGGCCTTTCAGTCCGCGGTGCCCATGAAACGATTCGGCGCCGAGATCTTCGTGGCCGACCTGATCGGCCTGTCGATGCTGCGCGAGCTGGGTCCGCTGATGACCGCGATCCTGCTCGCGGGTCGATCCGGCGCGGCCTTCGCCGCGGAGATCGGCACGATGCGAGTCAACCAGGAGGTCGATGCGCTGACCACGATGGGTCTCGATCCGGTGCGGTACCTGGTGACTCCGCGCGTTATCGCGGCGCTGCTCATGACGCCGCTGCTCGTGCTGTTCGCCAACCTCGTCGGGCTGATCGGCGGCGCGATCACCATGCAGTCGTTCTCCATCCCCATCGTCACGTTCCTGAAGGAGGTCGACAGCGCGGTGACGATGACGGATTTCCTGGCGGGATTCGTCAAGTCGTTCGTATTCGCCATCCTGGTCGCCGGGATCGGTTGCCTGCGCGGCCTGCAGACCGGCGCGGGCGCGTCGGCGGTCGGCGAATCCGCGACCAAGGCCGTGGTGTCGGGCATCATCCTGCTGGTCGTCGTCGACGGCATATTCGCTGTCGTGTTCTATGTGCTGAACATATGAGCGACCCGGTGGCCGACGATTCCATCATTCGCGTAGTCGATATGGCTGTCGGGTACGAGGGCTCGCCGGCGATCCTGGAGAACGTGAACTTCGACGTCGGTCGGGGTCAGGTGTTCGGCATCCTCGGCGGCTCCGGATGCGGCAAGAGCACGCTGATGAAACACATTATCGGCCTGATCCCGCCATTGGCCGGCGACGCCTGGATCGATGGTGCCGACATCGTGTCCGCGGAAGGTCCCGACCTGCTCGCCATCCGGCGTAAATTTGGCGTCATGTACCAGTCGGGCGCATTGTTTGGTTCGATGACGCTGCTAGAGAACACGCGCCTGCCGCTCGAAGTCTGGACAGACCTTCCCGACGACGCGATCGACCTGATCGCACGGATGAAGCTGGAACTGGTGGGCCTGGAAGGATTCACCGGGCACATGCCTGCTCAACTTTCGGGTGGCATGCAAAAGCGTGCCGGCATTGCGCGAGCGATGGCTCTCGACCCTGCGATCCTGTTCCTCGACGAACCCTCCTCCGGCCTCGATCCGATCACCGCCGCATCGCTGGACGCAACGATCCGGCGGCTCTCCGATAGCCTGGGCGTGACCTTCGTCATCGTTACGCACGACCTGGGCAGCGTGTTCGTCGCCGCCGATCGCGTGATCCTGCTCGATCGGGCCGCCAAGGGCATCATTGCCGAAGGCGATCCACGCTTGTTGCGCGACGACAGCACCGATCCCCGCGTGCGCGCGTTCTTCCGCCGCGAGGTCGAACCCATCGCCGCGTGAGCCCTCAGTGAACACCAAGTGAACTCTCAAAGAGCCCTCAGTGAGCCTTAAAGCCAACTATTTCAAGCTCGGACTGTTCGTCATCGGTTCGATCATTGCCGGCGTAATGCTGCTGGTCGTGATCGGTTCCGGGCGCTGGTTTCAGCCCAAGCTCACCGTCGAGTCGTATTTCAACGAATCGGTGCAGGGCCTGGACGTCGGCTCCAAGCTCAAATACCGGGGTGTGGCGATCGGCGAAGTCACCAAGATCGGTTTCACGTACAACCGCTACCAGCTCGACCGGCCCATGGCGCAGCGCGAGCGTTTCGTCTTAGTAGAGGCGCAGATCGAACCCAAGTTGCTGGGCGGGCGTGTGGCCACCGGCGACTGGACCAACGAGGAAACCGCCAAGCTGGAGGTCGAGCGCGGGCTGCGGATGCGCCTTGCGCCGCAGGGAATCACCGGCACGAGCTACCTCGAGATCGACTATGTGGATCCGCCGCCGCTGCTGTTGCGAATTGACTGGAAACCCGACAACGTCTACATACCCAGTGCGCCATCGACGGTTTCGAGCTTCGTCAACGCCGCGCAGGAAATTCTCGACCGCCTGCACAAGCTCGACATCGAGGGCACGCTGTCCAATCTCAACAAGCTGATGACGACGTCAAATGAGCGTATTGGCGCGCTCGATACCAAGGCTCTGTCCGAGCGCACCGTGCGCGTGCTGGGGAAGGTCGAAGCCACGCTCGACAGTATCGCCGCCAGAAAGCTTTCCGACGAAGGCGTGGCGTTGCTGACCGAATTGCGTGCTACAAACGCCGAGTTGAAGAAGATGCTGGACAACCCATCGCTCCGGAAATTACCCGACGATGCCAGCGCGGCGATCGCGCGCATCAAGGAATTGGTCTCCGACCCCAAGCTCGCCAAGACGCTATCCAATCTCGAGCGCGCGACCACGCGCCTCGACCGCATCGTGGGCGGAGGCGAAACCGACCTCACGTCGACCATCGAAAACCTGCGTCAGATCACCGACAATCTGCGCGATCTCACCGAGGATACCAAGCGCTATCCGGCGAGCGTGCTCTTTGGTGGTCCGCCGCCTCCGCTGGAGCGCAAGCCATGACGTCCAACCCGACCCGAATTGCGACAGCGCTCGTTGCGCTGGTGCTACTCGCATTCACGAGCGCCTGCAGCCTGACCCGTCCAGCGCCGGTGAGGGACTCATTCCTCCTCGATCCCGCCTGGCCACCGCCTGTCGCCAAGTCGCAGCTGGGAACATTGCGCATGGGAACAGTGACCGTTGCCGCGCCGTTTCGCGGGCGCTCGTTTGTCGTGCGTGATACCGCGCTCAAGTTCGACGCGGACTTCTATCACGAATTCTTCGTGCTGCCGGGTGTGATCGTCACGGACGCCACGGCGCAGGCATTGGTCCGCGCCAAGGTGTTCGCAGCGCAGACGCCGCCTGGATTGGTCGTGGATGCGAACTGGGTGCTCGATGGCTTCGTCCGCTCGCTCTATGCGGACGGCCGCGACGCGGTCAGACCCGAAGCGGTGGTGGAGATCACTTACTTCCTGTCGCGCGATGATGGCGGCGCCACCACGCCGGTGTGGTCGCGTGCGTACCAGCGCCGAATTCCGTTTACAGCGGGCACTACCAGTGCTTACGTCGCCGCGCTCAACACCGGCTTTTCCGAAATTCTGGGCGAACTCACAAGCGATCTGGCCGCAGTTCCCCTGCCCACGAACTAGCGGGGCACTAGAACAGAGGTGGCGGCCCGGTTCCCAGCTCACTTGCGGGGATGGGCGCAGCACCCGTGGTCATCGCATCCGCCGCAATAACCCATCCGCCGCCCATTGCCTTGTAGATGTTGACGTTGGCCGAGAACACGGAGGCCTGCAAGGTGGCGAGGTTCAACTGCGCCGGGAAGAGGGACTGCTCCGCCTGCAGCACGGTGGTGTATGACGTGTAACCACCGGTGAATTGCAAGTTGGCCAGGTGCGTGTAGTCCTGAAGTGCGGCGACCAGCCGCTTCTGTGCGGCGAGCTGTTCCTGCAGTTTGCTTGCCGCCACCAGCGCGCTCTCGACATCTGCAAATGCGTTCTGGATCGAGAATTGGTAGTTATATAACGCCGCCTTTTGCGCGCCTTCGGCCTGCGCCACCTGGCCGCTGACCGCGCCAAAAGTGAATATCGGTCCGACCAGCTGGCCCGCATAGCTCCACATGTGCGCCGGCCCGGTGAAGAGATTGGACAGCGCGGAACTGGAGCTGCCGGCGGCGCCGGTCAGCGAAATCGTGGGGAAGTAGAGCGCCTTGGCAGCACCGATCTGCGCATTGGCGGCGACCAGCGTTTCCTCCGCTTGCAACAGGTCCGGCCGGCGAGTCAGCAATTCCGACGGCAGTCCCGTGGGAACGCGAGGCAGCGTCAGTTCGTCGATGGTCTTGCCGCGCTGAATCGGGCCGGGGTTGCGGCCAAGCAGCACGGACAGGGCATTTTCGGTCTGGGCAATCTGCGACTCGATCTGTGGAATTTGCGCGGCGGCCGATTCATACTGCGATTGTGCCTGCGCGACCTGCATCTGCGACACCTGGCCGTATTGAAACTGCAGCGTGAATAGTTTCACCGACTCCGCATACGTGCCCAATGTCTGCTTAGCGATCGTGAGCTGCGCGTCCAAGCCGCGCAACGTGAGGTAGTTGCCGGCCACGCTGGCCACCAGCGACAGGATCACGCCGCGCCGTGCCTCGTCCGTGGCCAGCAGGTTGGCGCGCGCGGACTCGCTCAGTCGCCGGATCCGTCCCCAGAGGTCGATTTCCCAGCTGGCCTGGAGGAGGGCCTGGTAGGAGCTAGCCGGGTTGGGAATGAGTCGCGAGATCTCGGGCGTGATACCCGCTTCGGTGCTGCGTGCGCGTCCACCGGCGCCCTGGTAGCCGATTTGCGGGAATAGTGCGGAATTGGATTGCGTCAGCACGCCGGCGGCCTGCTCGACGTTGGCCGCAGCGACCTTGACATTGAGATTGTGCGCGAGTGCTTCGGCTATCAGTGCGTTGAGCACGGGATCGTTGAACTGCCGCCAAAATTCCGTGTTGGCCGTATCCGCCGCATCCTTCGCCTCGTACACGAAGGCCCTGGGCGCATTGATCGCGGGCCGCTGGTAATCGGGCCCGACCATGCAGCCGGCAAGTCCGGCCAAGGCGACTGCGGCCGCAATGCCATTTGCACACGCGCGGAGACGAGCTGCGCCCACGTCAGTCACGCTCCACCGGGGCCCGCGCAATTTTTGGCGAATGCGGCGGTTCGTCGGTCGGCGGTGCGGGCGGTGGCGAAGGTTCGGCGACTTCCGGCTTGCCTTCGCCTTTTTCCTTCATCCGGTCAAATAGGTAGAACAAGAGCGGCACGTACAGCATCGCGAGCGTGGTCTCACCCAGCATGCCTCCAATGATGCCGGTGCCGATCGAATGGCGCGCGTTGGCGCCTGCGCCCACCGCAAGCGCGAGCGGGAGGCAGCCGATGGCAAACGCGAGCGACGTCATGATGATCGGGCGCAGTCGCTGTTCGCCCGCCAGTATCGTCGCTTCCATGATCGACTTGCCCTGATTGCGGAAGTCGATCGCCGCCGATACGCGCAATACAGCGTTCTTGGCGCCGAGCCCGATCAGGACCAGCAGGCCGATCTGGAAATACACGTCGTTGTCGAGACCGCGCGCCCAGTTGGTCAGCAACGCGCCGAGAATGCCGAAGGGCACCGCCGACATCACCGCGCCCGGGAGCGTCCACGATTCGTATTGCGCGGCCAGCACCAGGAATACGATGATGAAGCCGAATACGAACGCGAGGCCCGACGTGCCGCCTGACTTCTTCTCTTCATAGGACAGCCCCGACCACGCAAACGTGTAGCCGGGCGGCAGCACTTCCTTGGCCACCGCTTCCATCGTGGCGATGGCGTCACCCGAGCTGAATCCCGGCGAGGCGCTGCCGATGATCTTGGCGGCGGTGAAGCCATTGAAGTGCGGCAACAGGTCCGGGCCGGCAGTCCAAGAGGTCTTCACGACCGACGAGAGCGGCACCATTTGGTGCTGGTTATTGCGGGTATAGAGCCGGGTCAGGTCCTCGGGGTTCTGCCGATAGGGCGCATCGGACTGGACGATCACCCACCACACGTTGCTGAACAGGTTGTACTGGCTGACGGCCAAAGAGCCGAACTGCGCCTGGATGGCGCTGTAGACATCCTGGATGGGAATGCCGAGGAGCTGGGCTTTCTCGCGGTCGACGCTCGCCTTCAACTGCTGCGTGCTCGCCGAATAGGTCGTCGCGAGGCCGGTGAGCTCGGGACGCTCGCGCGCTTTCTTCAGGAAATCCTGCATCACACCGTCCAGTGCGACGGGGTCGCCGCTGCCGGTGTCCTGGATCCAGAACTCGAAGCCGCCCGTGGTGCCGATGCCGGGAATCGCCGGCGGCGCGATGGGGATCACGATGGCACCGTCGATCTCGCGCGCCTTCGCGAAGAACCCTTGCAGGATCGCGCGCACGTTCTGTTCCTTGGCGGTGGCGACGCTCTCGTAGCGCTTGTCGAAGTCGCTCAACGTGACGAAGATTGTGGCGGCGCTGGTCTTGAAGCCGCTGTCCAACAGGCTGTAGCCCGAGACCACTGTGCGCGTTTGCACTCCGGGCAGGTCCTTGAAGATCGCGTCCGCCTCCATTGCGACCGCTTGTGTACGGGAAAGGCTCGCGGCCTGGGGCATGATGATTGCCGCAAACGCGTAGCCCTGGTCCTCGTTGGGAACGAAGCTCGTCGGCAGTACGTGGAACAGGTGATAGATCGAGTACAGGAACACGCCGAGCAGGACCAGCGCAGCGGCGGCGTACTTGATGATGTAAGCCACTGCGTCGCCGAAGGCCTGCGTCAACGCATCGACCTGGCGGTTGAACCACGCGAACGGCCCCTTGGTCGGCGGTACTGTGTGCTTCAGCATCACGGCGCACATCGCGGGAGTCACAGTCAGCGCTATGAAACCGGACACCGACACCGAGATCACGATCGTGATCGCGAACTGCTTGTAAAGCTGGCCCGTGGTGCCGGGCAGGAATGCGGCCGGGATGAACACGGAGCACATCACCAGCACGACCGCGACGAGCGAGCTCGCGATCTCGCCCATCGAGCGGATGGTTGCCTCCTTGGGGCCGATATGATGCTGCTGCATATTGCGCTCGACGTTCTCCACCACCACGATTGCGTCGTCGACGACCATGCCGATGGCCAGCACCAGGCCGAACAGCGTGAGCAAGTTGATGGAAAAGCCGAGCGCGAGCATTCCGGTGAAGGTGGCGATCAGCGCAATCACAATCGCCACGGCGCAGATGACCGTGGTGCGGAAGCTCTGCAGGAACAGGTACACGACCAGTACCACCAGCAGGATGGCCTCGAACAGCGTCTTGATGACCTCCTTGATCGACAGGCGGACGAAGTCGTTGGTGTCGAGCGCGACCAGGTATTCCATGCCCTCCGGGAAACTCGCCTTCATTTTTTCCATCGCCTCGCGCACTGCCTTCGACACGACGAGGCCGTTGGCACCGGGCTGCTGGTAGACGGCGATGATCGTCGCGGGGACCCCGTTCATCCGGCTGTCGACGATGTACTGCTGGAGCCCGATCTCTGCGCGCGCGACGTCGCCGACGCGCACGATGGCATTTCCGTCCTGGCTTGCGCGCAGGATGATGTTCTCGTACTGGCGGGCTTCCGTGAACTGCGGCTGGGTGATAACCGGAAACGTGAGTTCGACCGGTCCGGCGTTGGGCTGCGCACCCACTTGCCCGGCTCCGAAAAGCTGGTTCTGCTGGTTGATCGCGTTGGCGATGTCGGACGTCGTGACACCGAGCGATGCCATGCGATCCGGGTTCATCCAGATACGCATCGCCTGGTTCGGCACGCCCATGATCTGCGCTTGCCCTGCGCCGTTGACCCGCTTCAGCGCATCGAGCACGTAAACGTTGGCATAGTTCGCGATGTAGTTCGCGCTGTAGCGGCCCTCCTTGGCATACACCGCCACAAGCATCATGATGGACGACGACTTCTTCTGGACGTTGACGCCTTGCTGCGTTACAGCCGTCGGCAGCTGGGGCATCGCCAGATTGACCCGGTTCTGCACTTGAACCTGCGCAATGTCCGGATCGGTGTCGAGCGAAAAATAGATCGTCATCGTCAACTGGCCAGTCGACGAGCTGATCGACGACATGTAGAGCATGTTGTCGACGCCGTTGATCTGCTGTTCGATGGGCGAGGCCACCGATTCCGCCAGCGTCTTCGAATCAGCACCAGGATAGGTGGCCGACACCGTGACCTGCACCGGTGTGATGCTCGGGTATTGCGACACCGGCAGCTGCGTCATCGCGACCAGTCCCGCCAGCGCGATGACGATGGCCACGACCGCCGCGAATACCGGCCTTTCGATGAAGAAGCGCGAGAACATGCGGTTGGCGGCCGGCCGCTATTGCACGACGATAAGGTCGACCCTGCGCGCCTGGTCGTCGCTCCCGCTACCGGTGACGCTTTCCGGTGGCGCGAGCTTGATGCGCGCGGACTCGACGCCCACGTGAACTAGCTCGTCGCGCACCGCGATAGCGCGCCTCTTGGCGAGGTCGGTATTGGCCGCAACGTTGCCCTTGCTGTCGGCGAAGCCGGTGATGGCGATTTGCGTGCCGATGCCGATGTACGCTGCGGCTGCAATCCGCACCGCGCGCTGGGCATCGGTATCGAGCGTCGCCTTGCCGCTCGCGAAGTAGATCGACACGTTCGAGGGTGTCGCGGCCGGCGAAGTCGCGGGCGCAACCGCGGCGCCTGGGCGTTCTGCGATCCCGGCAACTGCCGGCACGTAGGGCGACGCCTTCACGGCAGCGCCTTGCGCAAGCCGCACGCCCCCATCCACGACCACCTTGTCGCCATCGGCCAGGCCCTCGGAAATCAGCCAGCCCTCGCCCTTCCATTCGCCGACGGTGACCGGGCGCAGTTCCGCCTGGCCATCCTTGTTGATCACCCAGACGAAATGGCCTTTCGCGCCCTGCTGGACCGCACGCTGCGGAACGACCACCGCGTTCGGCCGGATGGCGCCGGTCAGCCGCGCGCGGACATATTGATTTGGACGCAACACGCCCGCGGGATTGTTGACCGTCGCACGGATGAGAAACGTGCCGGTCGTGGAGTTGTACGAAGGATCGGCGAACGAGATCTTGCCCTTGTAGGGGAACAGGTTGCCGTCGACCATCTCGACCTCGACGACGAAGGCGCCGCCATCGGGCAGCTTGAGCTGGCCCGTCCGCACTTCATTGCGAATGCGCGCCATCTCGTTTTCCGAAATACTGAAATTGATCCACATTGGCGTCAGCACCGAGACCGTGGTGAGTTGCGCGTTGCTGGGACTGAGGTAAGTGCCATCGGCCACGACGGCGAAGCTGCTGACGCCGGTGACGGGGGAGACGATCGTCGTGTACGAAAGATTGAGTTGCGCTTCTGTCAGTTGCGCCTTGGCCTGCTCCACTGCCGCGGCCGCCTGCTGGTACTGGCCCGTTGCGTCATCCAGGTCCTTTTGCGACAACGCATTCAGTTGCGCGAGCGGCTTGGTCCGGTCGAGATTGGCCTTGGCCACTTGCATGGAAGCCTGGTTGCGCTGCACCGCGGCCGCCTGCGCATCCACCTGCGCCTGAAACGGTTTCTGGTCCATCTGGAACAGGATCTGGCCGGTCTTGACCACCGAGCCCTCAACATAGACGCGCTTGTCGAGGAACCCGGACACGCGTGCCTGGATGTTGACGGCTTGGGAGCTTTGCGTCTGCGCGACGTAGACTGCGGTCACCGCAACGTCCTTGCGCGCGACGGTCAGGACGGTGACATTGGCCGGGCCGGGTGCGACCTTCGGCGCTTCCTTGCCGCAGCCGGCGACGAGTCCGACGACAATCATCGAAAGCACAGCGGCGCGGGTAAGCACGCGCGCGACACCGGTTACGGGAAGCAGAGGCATCGGTGAAACTCCGGGGAACGGACGAAATCGGCGTGCTCGCGCCGCGTGCGAAGACCGCGCATTCTCACTCGAAGGCGTGATCTTGTCGACCATATAAAATTCGACGTGGGTAATCACTGTGCCGATAATTTACCTGGCATTCGCATGCGCTGTGGAGATTGCCGCATCGCCCACCGCACCCGATTGACGGCGCGCGGGTTTCACCGCGATACTTGCCCGGGCGCCCACGCCACGGAATTTGCGCGGCAGTTGTTCGTCAATGCGGAGAGGATAATGAGCAAGGTCGATGGCAAGCGCAAGCAAAAGGGGAAAGGCAATGGGGGCGGCGCGACGAAGGGCACCGAGGCGACCGAGGTCCACGCCCGGAAGAGCGCGGCGACCGGTGGGCTGTCGGGAAAGAATTACGAGCGGGAACTGAAGAAGCTGCACGGCGAGCTCGTGAGACTGCAGCAATGGGTCGTGCACAAGGGCCTCAAGATCTGCGTCGTGTTTGAAGGCCGCGACGGCGCCGGCAAAGGCGGCACGATCAAGGCGATCACCGAGCGCGTGAGTCCCCGGGTATTTCGCGTGGTCGCGCTCCCGGCTCCCACCGAACGCGAAAAATCGCAGATGTACGTGCAGCGGTATCTGCCGCATCTACCGGCCGCCGGCGAGGTCGTCATCTTCGACCGAAGCTGGTACAACCGCGCGGGTGTCGAGCGCGTGATGGACTTTTGCACCGAGGAGCAGGTAAAGGGATTCCTGCAGATGGCCCCACTGTTTGAAAAGCTGATGATCAACTCCGGCGTCATCCTGCTCAAGTACTGGCTGGAGGTGAGCCCTGAGGAGCAGACTCGCCGCCTGGAAGCGCGCGTCGACGACCGTCGCAAGATCTGGAAACTGTCGCCGATGGACATCAAGTCCTACACACGATGGGACGACTACACGAAGGCGCGCAACGACATGTTCGCGGCGACCGACACCGCG